>NZ_CALHGG010000104.1 GCF_938029845.1 uncultured Capnocytophaga sp. | reverse complement strand
TCATAGGTTTTGTGGTCTTTGGTTTCCTATTTAGCTTCGTCTCTATGCAACAGGCGAAGAAAAAAATGGCAGGAACTGAGGATTATACCCAGCTCAAGTCCAAGATCTTCAGCCGTGTGGTACATTATATCAGCCCTGATTTTCAGTATATAGAAAAGGGACATATAGGACTTGGTGACCTCTTGGCATCTTTTCTTTTCCGTCAAGAGCGCTATGACCTTACAGGGGGTGACCAGATTGTAGGTCATTACAATGGGGTACCTTTCCAGTCTTGTAACTTGACTCTTACCTATCGCCCAACGGTTCGCAAGGAAAACGAATCCGACCGAGTGGCTTTCTATGGAAATTACTTTGTGGCTCGTTCGCCCAAGACCTTTGAACACCCTATCGTAATTCACCCTGTCAAGAGCTTTTTCGGCACACTCAACGACAATGATATTGCCGCTTACCTCAACACAGGAGGCGAGCGTATTCGCCTAGAAGACCCTGAATTCCAAAAGATGTTTGAGGTATACTGCGACGACCAGATTACTGCCCGCTATGTGCTTACCCCTGCCTTTATGGAGCGTCTCAAAAAGCTCAATGAGCGCTACAAAGGTCAAGTATACATTGCTATCAATACCGACAACATCGTCATTGCTACCAACCGTGGCAATGCACTCAATTCAGTAGATAGCCCTATCGGCGCCCTCTTCCAAAAGATAGACCTCAACCTAGTAACTGAGGTTTATGAGGAACTAGTAGAACAATTACAAATGATTGAAACATTGAAACTCAGTGGTCAGTAGTCAGACGTCAGTAATTAGTAATTAGTAATTAGTAATCAGTGGTCAGAAACTGACAACTGTCTTCTGTCTTCTGACTACTGTCTTCTGTCTTCTGTCTACTGACTACTGACTACTGTCTTCTGTCTACTGACTGCTGACAACTGTCCTCTGTCCTCTGAAAACTAACCACTAACAACTCAAAACTCAAAACTCCTTATGGTTACTTACATTTTACTCGGTGTAGGAGCGGTAGTGCTCTTATACATTGTCTTGGTTTTTAACAAGATAGCCAAGAGAAAAAACCAGATACAGAACGCTATTTCCTCACTGGATTCGCTTTTTATCCAGCGAGCAGAGCTTATTCCAAACCTTATTGAAACGACCAAGCAGTATATGAACTACGAGCAGGAGACCTTAGCCCAAATCACTGAGCTACGTACCCCTGTGGTTACTGAAAAACAAAACCCCTACCTGCAACCAGAGAAGGGGAATAAGATGCTCATGAATATCATGGCTCGTGCTGAGGAATACCCTGAGCTAAAAGCTAACCAACAGTTCCTGCACTTGCAGCACGCTTTCACTGAGTGTGAGGAGCAATTGGCCGCAGGTAGGCGCTACCTGAGTGCCTCCATTACCGATTATAACGATGCTATCGTTACCTTCCCTGCCAATCTGCTAGCGGGACTCTTCGGTTTCTCCCTATATCAGTGGCAATACGCCTCCCAAAAACAGCGTGAAGCGATTGATGCAAAAGAACTCTTCAGATAAGATCATAAGGCAAAAAATAAAAGGTAAAAGTACGAAATACTTTTACCTTTTATTTTTTATCTTTTAGCTTACTTCACTGCAATGCAGGAGATTTCTACGGCTACTCCCTTAGGAAGTTTGGCTACTTGGTAGGTTTCGCGAGCGGGTGCCCCTTCTCCGAAGTAACTACCATAGATTTCATTTACCTTAGCAAAATTACCCAAATCGTCCAATAGGATGGTAGTTTTCACTACTTGATCAAAGGTATAACCTGCCTCTTCCAAAATAGCCTTAAGGCTCTGCATCACCTGCTTGGCTTGTGGTTCTATACCACCAGCGACAACCTCGCCTGTGGCTGGGTCAATAGGAATCTGTCCAGAAACATAGAGGGTGCCATTGGCTTCAATGGCTTGACTGTAAGGGCCTATGGGAGCAGGCGCCTTAGAAGAAAGAATAACTTTTTTCATAAGAAATTAATTTAATCATTTGACAACTTGCCACTTTGTCAATTACTAATCCACTCATTAGCTGATTGACACATTGGCTAATTAAGTACTCTATCTGCTGGTTTGTTCTTTTCCCACTTGAGATCGGAGAGCATGGAAGCCTTTATCCCAATGAAGAAGTTCCATGAGTTACGGTACCCAAAGGGTGAAAAGCTAAAGGACATACGGAAGCTATTCAAGTCTCGCTCAAAACGGAACTGAGTATAAGTAACCCCCTTGTCCTTGAAATCGTATCCTGAGGACATCCCCACACGGAACTTAGGAGTCAGGTCTATATTACCCGAGACCATCAGAGAGTTGCTCGATATCATAGGATTACGATTGGTATTGCTATAAGAAAGTGAATAAGCGAGGGTCAAGTCCCATGGCATAGAAGCACTAAACAAGCGTTGTTTTTCCTCCTTTTCCTTGTCTTTGGGATCTTCCTCCTTCATAGGCTTGCTTAGGTCAGTGTTCATAGCGGATCCGAAAAGATCATCGGCACGTCCTCCAGAGGCGGTATTGTCTGTATTTTTACCCTTCTTAAAGTTCTTACTGGAGAAAGCATAGTTCAAGGTCATATTGGCATTGGTCAGCCTAAAGAGACTTCCTCCATTGTTGATATTGAACTTGTCCATTTGGGTTCCATTAATATCAATTGCATAAGGGTTGAAAGTAGCCCCAAAATTCAGCCCCAGCTTATTATCAAAGAACTGTGTTCCCCCTGTCATATTCAGTGGAGAAAAGCGCTTGGTAATGATATCATAACCCGAAGAAAAATTAAGACTATTGAGCAACATCACTTTTTTAGGCTTAGCTGCCTCCAATGAGTCCTTACCCTTCTCACGTACTTTGGCTTCAAAAGTATTGCTTAGCGAGAAGCTTAGCGAACTGGACTTATTCAGACCTGGTGATCCATAGAGTCCCCCCTCGAAACGACTATATTCACGCTTAGTTCCGAAGGCATCAGCAATATAGTATTCATAATATTTGTCAAAGGAAGGCGTATAGCCATAACTTACCGAAGGGCGCATCACGTGCCTAATGGCTTGTATTTTCTTATCCTTTCCAAAATCAAAAGTTCCATAAATGGTTGTTCCTAGCCCTGCCCCAAAGTTATAGGTCATATAGCGGTCAAAGCCATTGATCGTATCCTTAGTTGTCTTATTGGTCAGCTCGTCATAATCGCGATACTTAATAGTCTTGAACTGCCAAGTCTCATTGATAGAAGAGTTAAGCGATACACTTACAAACTTGAGCAGCTTGAAGTTGGTAGAAACAGGAATACTATGGCGGAAGCCTGTTTGTCCTTTGGCAAACATAGTTTGGGAGAAGAACTCCCTATCGGTAGTATTATAACGATTGTCTCCTTGTAGGCTATAATTGAAGTTGATATTTTGTATCAGCCCTTTCTTACTCATCCCACGTTTTACAAAAGGATAAATACGCTCCATACTCACACGCAGGGCAGGCAGGGTCATCTGAATACTTTGCGTATTGGTATTCTGCGAGTGAGAAGCCGTAAGCGACAGATTCACCGACGGATAAGCAGGGAAGGTACGCGAATAGGAGATAGATGAGGAAAGCGTATTGTTCAGGAAGTTGGATGAGTTCTCTTGGTTATACGAATTCCTATAATAAGTGGAGCTACCCAAATTGACCGAAGAGGAGAAAGTGGAAAGCGGGCTGGACTTAGTATCTTGAGAATGAGACCACTGTATGTTATAAATAGAGCTACGGCTATAATCGGGGAAACCTCGCTGGCTATAAATGAGGTTTTCGTAACGCACACTTAGATTGCCCGAATACTTATAGCGCTTGCGATAGGTAGAGGCACCACGTAGTCCATAGCTCCCATTGGTATAATAATCTCCTGTCAGCGCTAGGTCTAGATAATCAGAGAGAACAAAGTAATACCCCCCATTTTGGACATAGTAGCCCCTATCGCTAACCTCTCCAAAGGTAGGAAAGAGCAAGCCAGAGGTACGAGATTCTACCATAGGATAGTAGGCGAAAGGCAAGGCAATAGGCGTTGGTACATTGGAGATGTACATATTGCTAAAGCCTGCCACGATTTTCTTCTTAGGGACAAACTTAGCCTTGCGCAAGCGGATATAATAGTCAGGGTCGGTAAGGTCTTCCGCAGTGGTAATCATACCCTCCTTGAAGAAATAGGTAGAGTCATTTTCCTTTTTGATAATCTGGGCACGTATCTTATTCTCGTCCTGAGTGGTATAAGCGTTGCGGATGATCGCCTTTTTCGTCACATAGTTAAAGCGAATAGAATCGGGTTCTATCACCTGATCAGCCTGCTTGAATACGGGGGCTTGTACTAGCTCTCCCAAGCTGTCCTTGATACGTCCTGCATAGGCCTCGCGCTTCTGGTAGTCGATCACACTAATCCCCGCCTTGAGATCCGTATCTTCGTAAGTAATCTGGGATTCATCGTATAACAGCACCCTATTGAGCGGCTTGCTAATGACCACACAATCCTTGGCATGATAGCGTACCACATCGGTAAGCATAGTGGGGCTTTTGCGCAAAGAATCCACCTTGAGCGTATCGGCGACCTTGCTAAGGGGTTTGGTAAGGGTATCTGTTTTTGAGGAGACAGAAAGGGTATCTTTCTTTTGGGAGCGAGGTTTCGCAAGGGAATCACTTGGCCTTATAACTGTATCAAGAGAAGAAAAAATAGTATCTACGAGGGTATGACCTGCCTGAGACATTTTCAGCTCTTGTTGGGCTGAAAGTCCTATAAAGCAGGCAATCAAACTCAGGAATAAGGTATATTTTTTGTATATTTGCAAAATATAAGCAAGCCAGTGTGATTGTTCAACATTTTTTTTTACCTTTGCATTTTGAAAATCAAAGATTTAAGCAATAGGTAAAGACTTTATTTTCAGAGGTCAAACTTACGGATATTTTTTGTATCTCAAAAGAGATAAAGGAAGTTTGTGAATGTTTTTAAAGAAATTTTATAATTAATGAAAAAATATTTTTTCTATATCTTTTTATTCTTTTTCCTCTCTGCCTCGGCACAGACAGAGACTTTTAAAATCGTTTTAGATGCAGGACATGGCGGAAAAGACCCAGGGAAAGTGCATAAGAAAATATTTGAAAAGGATATTGTCCTAAAAATCATTTTGCTCATAGGCAAGGAACTTGAGAAAGATCCTTTGTTCAAGGTTACCTACACCCGTAAGGACGACCGTTTTATTGAGCTATACGAACGTGGCGCCATTGCCAATAAGGCTAAGGCCGACCTATTCGTATCGGTACACTGCAACTCCTCCCCTAGCAAGGATGCCCATGGATCGGAATCCTATGTATTAGGGTTACATGCCAATGATATCAACTTTGAGGTAGCCAAGGAAGAAAACCAAGTAATCTTCTTAGAAAAGGACTATAAGGAGCGTTATGCGGGGTATGATATCAACTCGCCTGAGTCCTTCATAGGGCTTTCTATCATGCAGGAGGAATACCTCGAGCAGAGTATCCAAGCGGCCAAGCGGGTGCAATCCTCCTTGGCAGAGAACACCCAGCGCCGCGACCGTGGTGTAAAACAAGCAGGGTTCATCGTCCTACACCAAACGTACATGCCCGCTATGCTCATAGAAACAGGATTCTTGAGTAACCAAGAGGAGCGCGATTACCTCAACTCCGCTGCAGGACAACAACAGATTGCCTCCAGCATTGTTAAGGCCATTAAGGGCTATTATAATTGGCTGAAGAACAACAGCCAGCTAAGCAAAGAAGCTGTCGCTGCTGCCAATGGTGATCTCTTCTATCGCATACAGATAGCCACTAGCAACAAGGACTTGCCCGCAGTTCCCTCCAACTTCAAAGGACTTAGCCCCATTCTCAAAGAGAAGATTGGCAACGCCTTCCGCTACTATTATGGCAAAGAAACCGACCTGAAAAAGATAGAAAACCTACTACAAGTAGCTAAGAAAAAAGGCTTTACCGATGCTTTTATCGTAACTTTTATTCGTGGGAAAAGAGCGAACTGAAAAAGTGAAAAGTGAAGAATGAAAAACTAACAACTAACCACCACTAAAACTGTGAATAAAAATGAACTTAAAGATGTCCTTTGCGGAGCGAGCCAAGTTAAGCATGGAACTCTTATCCAAGCAGCCGCCCGTTACCTTAGAAGAAGCCAGAAAACAAGCTCAATGGCTCAAGAAAGTAAGCACTTCAAAGAAGAAGAAACAGAGAGACTCTGTCAGTGGATAGAGGAGCAACAGTTATGGTATAGAACTTTAGATCTTACCCAATTCATTTCATCGGGTGCAGAACAGAAAGTCTATCTGAAAGGGGAAAAGGGGGTTATAAAACTCAATGATTCTATTTACTATAGTTCGTGGTTAGATTACTTTTATAACTTGTTGCTTAACAACTACTTTTTCCCTGATACAGCTTATCAACTTTTAGGTTTTTACAGAGAAGATAAAACTCTATATGCTGTTGTTCAACAAGATTTTATAAAAGCAGACACCCCTACCTCCATAGAAGAGGTACGTGCTTTTATGAAAAACAATGGTTTTGAGGTAATTCGTAATAATGACTATAGAAATCCTGAATTAGGCATTATTTTAGAAGACCTACATGATGAAAATGTGCTTACTCGTGGAGGTGTTTTGGCTTTTATTGATACTGTTTTCTACTTAGAAAATGATTTTTGGAATGATTAATCTTCTTTTATCTGTAGACAGAAGTCAGAAGTCAGAGTCTGACCACTAACCACTAATTTTTCTTGGTAATTAGCCTTTAAAATCGTATCTTTGCGGAAAGTGCTAAAAACTAAAGAAATGAACAACGCTGAACTTATTCTTTCCAGAGAGGGACGTATCTATCACTTGAATATCCATGCAGAGGATATCGCCCCTACAATTCTTTTGGTAGGCGACCCACAGCGGGTGCCTGTGGTGAGTGCCCATTTTGACAAAGTGGAATTTACCGCCCACAAACGTGAGTTTGTAACCCATACAGGCTACTTGGGGGGCAAACGTATCTCTGTGGTTTCCACAGGAATAGGCCCTGATAACATTGATATTGTACTCAATGAACTAGATGCGCTCTTCAATATTGACTTAGAGCGAAGAGTCCCCAAGGAAGTGCATACGCCCTTGACTTTCATCCGCTTGGGAACCTCTGGGAGTCTGCAAGCAGATATTCCCGTAGATAGCATTGTCCTTTCAGCCTTTGGCTTGGGTATGGACAACATGCTACACTCCTACAAGGACAGTCCCAAGGTACGTGAAAGCGCTATGGAAGAAGCCTTTATCTCCCATACACAATGGCATATGGACAAGGGACATCCCTATATCGTAAAAGGTAGCGAAGCACTTCTTGAGAAACTATACACACCAACCGTATTCAAAGGTATCACAGGTACCGCTCCAGGATTCTATGGTCCACAGGGAAGGAGACTGCGCCTTGTCCCCCAAGACGAACAACTCAATGAGAAATTAGGTTCTTATAATTTCGAAGGTCATCGCATTACCAATATGGAAATGGAGACCGCTGCTATCTATGGTCTCAGTAAGCTCCTAGGGCACCAAGCGCTATCGATGAACGCTATTATCGCCAACCGCCCCGCAGGTACTTTCTCTGCTGATCCTGGAAAAGCTGTGGAGAAACTTATACAATATGCCTTGTCAATTATCAGTGGTCAGACATCAGAAGGCAGAAACTGAAAAATAAAAAATCCTCACCATGGTGAGGATTTTTACTTAAAACTAACTGATTTCTAATGAGGTTAAAACAACTGATATAAAAACACTAAAAAAGAACTTGCTCATTAGAAAAAACGTAATGGAAATGAAATACTAAAAACATTCCTTTACAGGTGGACTTTTACATCCAAACAACAACAGTGCAAAGATATAAATTTTTTCCGAACAAACAAGCATTATTTTTAATTATTTTAAATAAAAGTTTTTGTTTATTGATTATCAGTTGGTTATATTTCAATCTTATTCCTCTTTCCCCTTGCTGACGCGAACTTGTAGCTCTCTTATGATGACCTTGCTGGCGCCAGCATGATACCTACAAGGGGGTATGTGATTCGCAGGAGAATAAAAAATATTTTTTATTTTTCCCTAAGAAATTGTATTTTTGCGCTTAGAAGTTACCATAGCAAATGAAACGACTTGATTTTTTAGATTTTCTCAAGAGCTACGCCTTCGTTATTGGGGTGCTCAAGTCCTTCGCTATACTCTCCTGTGCCATAGCGGGGTGGCTGTTGGGCAATGTATCGGCAGGGCTTACTGCGGCTACCACTATTATCATGATTGCTCCCAGTGATATCCCTGGTAACCGCAAGCACCACTTGGGTGGGATTGTCATCGCTACCCTATTTGTCGCCATTAGCTCCGTATCGGTGAATTTTGTTCATGCCTATGGTACGCTCTGGCAGCTGCTCACTGTCATGGCGGTGCTGACCTTTGGCTATGCCTATATCTCCCTCTATGGGGCAAGGGCGGCGATGGTCTCTATTGCAGGGATCTTCACGCTTACCTTGGCCTTGGTACGTCCTCAGGAGGGTATTCATATCCTCTACAATGCGCTATATATCTTCTTGGCAGGGGTTTGGTATATCTTTTTGGTTCGGGTGCTGATGTGGATACGTCCGCGCCAATATAGCGAACAGCTTTTGGCTAAGTGTATGACCCTTACCGCCAAATATTTGCAGACACGTGCCCTACTTATCCGTGACACTACCCATCGTACCGCCAACAAACAGGTACTCCTTTCCCTACAATCGTCCCTGAATGAGGAATATGAGAAGCTACGTGCGGTACTGCTCGACTCCCGCTCCAAATCCGGTAAGACGAACTACCTACAACGCCAATTCCTTATCTTTATCGAGATGGTGGATATCTTTGAATTGGCTATTGCCAACCCTATCCCCTACGAAAAAGTAGATAAATATGCGAATAAGGATACTGCTTTCTTTGAGAAATATACCTATTTCCTAGAGGAACTCTCCCAGATATTGCTAAAAATGGCGGAATATATAGGGGAAAGGAAGAAAGGTTCCTTTTCTATTAGCCTTAAGAGCCTTTTAGAAAAGCAATTGGAGTTCAAGCAGGCTTATATTGCCATTAGTCAGGAAGGTTCCTTCTCCGAAGAACAGATGCTTTTGGAGAAAATGTACCACTATCTGGCTAAGCAAACCCAAAATATCTATAACGTACAACAGATATTCAACAACTACTATACGCAAGAGGTGAGTTTCCGCGATGAGAAGAGTTACCGCCGCTTTGTTAGTGCAGACAACTACTCTATCAAGCGCTTAGTAGACCACTTTTCTTTTCAGTCGTCCTTCTTCCGACATGCCTTGCGCCTAGCCATTGTTACGGTTATTGGTTATCTCATAGGGGAAGCCTTTGAGGTACAGAACCCCCATTGGATTCTCTTTACCGTATATGTGATTATGCGCCCTGGTTATGGGCTTACCCTCAAGCGCTCCAAGGATAGGGCTTTGGGAACGCTTATTGGGGCGGGATTTGCTTTTGTCTTAGTCTATATCTGTCAGTTTGTCCTACACTTGGACTACGAGATCTACAAATATATCTATGGGCTAACCATTCTCATGAGTATGCCTTTTGGTTATGGGCTATTGCAGGAGAATTTCAGTATGAGTGCGATTTTCCTCACCCTATACATCGTATTGGCATACGCCCTTTTTGTCCCTGATGCGATGAGCGTGGTGCAATACCGTGTGGTGGATACCCTGATTGCCTTTGCCCTTTCGGTGAGTGCTAACTACCTGCTCTTCCCCTCATGGGAGCATAAGAACTACAACCTACTGATTGTCAAAAGCCTTAGAGCCAATTTGGGCTATACCAATGAGCTAATCAAGCGAGCAGACAACCCCGAAATCACCACCGAGTACAAGGTAGCTCGCAAGAAGGCTTTCTTGGCTTTGGCCAACCTGAACGCAGGTTTGCAGCGTATGCTCCAAGAACCTAAGTCAAAGCAAAAGAACTATACCCAGCGCAACGAGATACAGGTACTTCAGCAGGATTTCCTTTCTTGCGTAGCGACCCTTAGCACCCAGCTCAGTGAGACACCCTCGCCTATTATCCGCGACCTCTTTGTTCGTGCCATAGTGGAGATACAGCACAAGCTACAACACTGTGTAGCCCTCCTAGACGGCAAGCTAGATGAGGAGATACGCCCCTTTGACGCCAAGGTATTCTACGAAATCCGACAGACGACCCTTGACCTATTTGCCCAGCAGGATAAAGCCCCCGTCGCTGATAACCCCTTAGCCGCTATTCGCCCCCAAGAGATGCTCTTTTTTACCGAACAACTCAACTACCTAAGAGAACTGACGGAAAATATTGAAAAACTCATTGGGCAGTTGGATAATTAGGTAATGAGTCAATATGCTAATTGGCTAATTAGAGCGACCTCTATATTTTTAGTAATATCCCTACATCACTACTCGAATGCAAAATTACAATATTAGGAAAGCAAAGTCAAGAGAATGAAAGGTAAGAAGTAAGAATTTATGCAATAAAAGAAGATGTTAAGCCCACAAATACCAAAAAGCCTCTCTGCAAAAAGGAAGAGGCTTATAACTCGCTTTTTAAGTGCCTGTTTTACTGCTTGTGTAAAAGGGCAACTATAGATGAAAATGCTATTGCATTTTCATGGGGCAAAGGTACGATTATTTTCTAAGCTGACAAAGGAAACATCAAACTGAGGGGGAGCGAATCTGTCCTTGATAACCTTTATTGTGATTTCCAAGTAGTTTATCTATTCCTCCTTCAAGATATAAGAAGCGATAATGGTAAACTATAGTTGTATCTACACCTAAACAATCCACTACAAAATCAGGGGGATTACCCCATAGAAAACATTAGAATACATGTTGCTTGGGCATATTCCGAGCTACCTTGTAAGTTGTATTAGAGCTTTCTAAGTTCCTCTATTTCTATTGGTGATAGTGCTAGTTCCATAGGGCAAAGGTGACAAATGTTTTGTTTATTTACAATTTAATTATACTCTAATTTCTTCAACAAAAGAAGATAAAGTAGTCATAAACTATTTTTGTTCTCTTCTATTGCTTTAATGATTTTTTCAAGTAATTTATCAAATCCATTATAGACATAACATTCAGGGCCTGGTTTTAAATAGTTTGCTTTTTCTTTGATAGACTGTTTTAGTTGGGTGTAAAAATCCTTTTCTAAGTTTCGTACTGAGAGAGGAGAGTGAGTCTCGAATCTTTCTTTTATGAAATTTGCTATATCTACTCTTAAGGGGATATTATTGTTGTAAAAATCAAAGATAACTTTACTATCAATATATGCAAAGATAGGAACTGAAGCTTTTTCGACAGCTACCTTTTTGAACTCTTCAAACTTACTGGGTTCCAATAATTTTTCTAAATCGGCACTCTCGTTTTTATGTATTTCTTGTTTTTTTTCTTCGTTGATTTTAAGGCAATACTCTAATATTTCCTTTACATATTCATTTATACTATTAGGAAATTGAAGGAATTGAGACATATTGGCTAATTCGTGATTGTATTTAAAATTGTCTTTACCTTTTTCAATTCCTGCAATTATCCGTTTTTTTAGATCTTCTTCTCCTATCTCTAAAGGGTCTTCAAAATCTATGATACGATTGTAGACACCTACATAACTATTTAATTCATATTCTCCATTTTCTGCGCATTGTAGGACTTTTTTTAGCCGTTCTATATAATCTTCATTTGAAATTTTGAAGATAACATCGGTGCTAATTTCATTGAGTGCTTTGTAACAGTCAGGTAGATTCTCGTTTTGTAATATACCATATTTTTGTTTTGCTTCTTTGATGAATTTTTTCTCGATGAAAGTATCTATACCTACTATGTAATCAAATATTGTTTCATAAAATCTGTAAATACTTTCCTTGTAATATTCATTCTCAATTTTTTTAGGATCTATTTCTTCTTTTCCCTTAGCTTCTTCTTGAACATTTTTATCACCCCCTAACAAGTTACCAAAATCTAAGGTAGCTAATATTTCATAACTCATTCTATCTTTGTCATTTTTTGATAAGTTTCCTTTTTTAAACTCAATGGCTATAGCGATTGTAAAGAGAAGAGTACTTTTTGTTAAGTCTTCTCTATATTCTTCAAGAGGTTTAGAGTTAAGACCTATTATTGCTGAATAGATATGTTTATAACTCTCTAACACTATGAGTAGGGTACGTATATTTTTATAGCCTTCATTAAAAAAGCTGCATATAAAATCTTTTTCCTTTTTTAGAAACTTCTCGTATGTATTCTTGTTAGACTCCTCTTCGTGAAACTTTTTTTTGACAATATTGTCGAAAACAAGTTTTATATTATTATCAAATTCTATTTCTACTCCTATGAGTTTTTCTTTTATTTTCTTGAATGTATCACTTTCTATTTCATCAGTATTGCCTATGATAAGTGTTTTTAGATCATAATTTTCGGTGAGGTTGTTGATATAGCCTATTAGGTTTTCTATAGGAAAATCTTTACTAGCTCTTTCTAAGTCGTCAAAACAAATGACAATGCGGTTTGTCATTGAGTTGATTATATTGTTTTTAGTTTCACTATCAGCTTCAAATTCGCTAATTAATTCAGGAATTTTTTCTGGAATAAACTCTTTTGTTATAGGAATACTTAAAAGAAGTTTAGCAAGTCCTTTCCCTATTTTCATTCCTTTTCCTAGGCGAGGAAATAACTCGGTAAAAATTCTTCTACCTATGTCGTCTATATTGGCGACTCCAAATAGGGAAACTCTAATAGGAGTGTAGTTACTATTTTTTTTCCCTTTAATATTTATCTCTTTTATTTTTTCACTTAGAGTATTATTAAAGAAATAGGTTTTGCCTACGCCCCACTGACCGGTGATGAGGAGAGCATTATTGGTTTCTCTTTTAAGGTAGTCCTTAACTACATTGATAATTTTTTGCATAGGTTCGTCTTTATCTATATTGAGGTTAGGTTTCTTTCTTCCAAAGAGAAATGATAACCAACTATCTATAAGTTTTTTCATAACCTTCTTAAGTTTCTCTATCTTTGTTGACCATAATATCAGTTCTGTAGAGAGTTCAAAAATACTAATTTTTGTAAGTCAAAAGAAAAATTTATATTTTTTAGTGGTCAATCTATGTCCATTTTATTAATTTGTTAACATGCTAATTAGTAATCTATTATCAAGTCCATTCTTTATACATAGATGTTAATATCCTCAGCACCTGTATTGGGTTTAGTTTCGTATTTGCTTTCACCAATTGATTTACTAAAGGACTTTCTTGTGAAAGCTCTATCTCTCTGCTTAATATCTCTATTAGGTGGGTCATAGTGGCTTTATTCGCTCCAATAAGTACTTTGATATCTCTTGCTATAAGCCTTCCGCTAGCCTCTATCTGATCAAAGGGTTCTGCTTCGTAAAGATCATAATGTTCCTCGTAAGCTCTTTGCTGATTGATTTCTATATAATGGTCTAGTATAAGAGCCATATCATAGGCATCTTTTGCAGAATATAGATGCCTGTCTTTCCAAGCCATTAGCTTTAATAGGAAGAATCCTGAAAGAGATGAAACTTTTATATCAAATTCATTATCTATACTTACAGAGATTGTGGCAGCGGCTATTTCAGGGAAACCCGATACAGACATCGCTATAACCCCATCGGGAGGCCAGTAGATATTTCCATCTTTTTGTGCAATTTTTCCAAAGGGAATCACATCTATAGCATAGGATCCTTTATATATAAAACATTGCTTTTGGCAACTATCTTTCTCAAAATATTCTCTTTGAGGGAGTTCTCTCTCGATAATCTCAAACTCTTCCCAATTAGATATAGCAATAGCTATATCTATATCCATTGTCTTACGCTCAGGAATGAGTCCATACAAGTTAGTCAGTAGAATATCCCGAGCAGTAGCTCCTACAATATAGAAATCTATCTCTTTGGACTGGAAGAAAGTATTTAGTGCTTGTAGTATGTCTTTGAGTTCTGGATTACTCAGCTCTTTGCTTAAGATATGATAACTCATTGTTTTCTATTATTTTTGCAACTTCTATATTTCTGCTATCTCCACTTATTATAAGATCGGCATATACTAAAAGCGGAGAGACCGTGCTTTTGGATGCTTCCGTGGAAAAATGACTCAGTACCTCTATACGGCCTTCCTCATCAGGAATAAGCCCAAGGGTTTTACCTATGTTTTGCCAAGATGTATCTGTATAGATAGTATAAGTAGCAGGAGTAAGATTTCCTGTTAGCATATTACCTGCGGGCTCTCCTCCCCATTGTGTTTGTTCAGAAATCATGGACAAATCTACTTGTCTCCACTCTTTGTAAAAAGAGGAGGATAATGGGCGCATTCTCTTCATAATGAGCTTTGGACGAAGTACCTCACTATAGGCTATAAGCCAACGCTTTAAAAGGGTTTCCTTTTCCAACAAGACCCTTTCTTTTGCTTTAGAGACAAAACCCATTTGGGTTAGCTCTTGGATGATAGTTCCTACTGACCCTAAGGATAGTTGGGTTAGGGATGCCAACTCTCGGAAAGATAGATTCACATGCTCAGGGTGACACAACAATTCATAAACTAGCTTAGTACCTGTTTCTCCAAAAGCACGGGATTTATTTATTTTTATAGATGTTTCCCTCTTTTTTCCCTCTATAAAAATAAAAAGATGCTCCTGGTGTATATAGCTATTCCCTGCTTTGTCTATATAGTTGATACCCTCTTTGGCAAAGGTCTTGGCTATAGCAGGAGGAATATAAGGGGTCACAAGTAATAGGGGTAAGCCCTCTCTAAGAGTGGTTTCCCTTATCTGTTGGCATATGATTCCTTCATTATATCGTGAGATTTTAGGGCATATCTCTGTTATAAAATGCGCTTCTTTTATCTGCACCACATATTTTTCTGTGTCTTTATAACGATGGTAACCTATATTAACCCCCTCGTTTTCAAGTGCTTTTACCACTTCTTTTAATAAAGAAATATCTCGTTCCATTATTTGTTCATTAAAAATCAATGTTCACTAAAAATGAACATGCAAAATTAGTGAACATTTTTATTTTATACAAGATAATAATGTACTATTTAGTTTTTGGAGTATAGCTCCAGATAATATGTTTTTTTTCTTCTGGGGTTAGCAGACCGTCATCTAAGTTTCGTAGGCGCTCTGTGTATTCTTTGAGTTTTTCCTTCCAGTAAGCAAGTTTTTCAGGATCACGTAGGTAATCTTGGTATATGGTCACCAAATTAGCAGCTCTATAAAACCGTTCCAAAGGGTGGGCTTCCGTATTATAAGCTCTTTGATACCAATAGACGGCCTTTTGATAATCTTTTTCTTCGTCGCTTCCATAGATTTGTCCTAATATTACCATAGCATCATAAAGATAGTATTCGTTGGCTGCCCGCTCTAACCAATAGCACGCTTGGGTATAATCCCGCTGATAATAGGGATGAGATCTTTGTTCTTCCAAGTAGTAGTCAAAACCTAGGCTAAAACAAGCCAACTTATAGCCATATTGCACTGCTTTTTCATGCCAAGCAAAGATCTCTTGTGTGTCTTTTTGATGATAGGTACAGTACCCCCCCATCGCCCCCATCGCCTTGGGATGACCTCCCTCTGCGGCTTTTAACATTTCTTCCTCCGCTAACCGATCGTTCGAGGGAGGATAAGGAGGTTTACTCTGCCCGCTAATTACTGCACTGTCCAACATATCTCCTAGCCTATAATGTTGCTCAGGGGTGAGGTAGTCATTGTATTGCATATAGATATCATAGGCGGGGCCGACAAATCCTTCTCGGTAGCACTTGTCGGCCTCGGAAAGGGCGGCGGCTATCTCCGCCGTAGGGGTAGGGCGGGGCGCTAACGCTACAAGCAACTCCTTGAAGAAATCCTCCGAGAGCTGCCCATAAGTGGGGGCTATCCCTATGATAAATAGACTAATTAGCCAATAAACTTCTCGTTCCATGGTTAGTTCTTTATTAGTGAATGTACAAAAATTTGTTGATGTGCTAATTTGCCAATTTTGCCAATGTGATAATTTGCTCATCGACTCATTGACTCATTGACTCATTGACTCATCGACTCATTGACTCATCGGCTCATCGACTCATTGACTCATCGACTCATCGACTCATTGACTCATCGGCTCATCGACTCATCGGCTCATTGACTCATTGACAAATTAAAACTTCGGTTTGAGGCTATACTTGAGGTAGAATTTTTCAATGATATCCTCCACTTCGTCGGCAGTATCTACAATGCGGAAGATGTCCATGTCTTTGGCAGAGATGTTGCCAAACTTGTCCAAGAGGACTTCCTTGATCCACGCTACCAATCCACTCCAAAACTCGGAACCCACCAAGATAATAGGAAAAGGTTCTATCTTAGTTGTCTGAATCAGGGTAATAGCCTCAAAAAGCTCGTCCATAGTACCAAAGCCTCCAGGAAAAACAACAAAGGCTTGGGAGTAACGGACAAACATCACCTTACGGGCAAAAAAGTAGTTGAAATGCAAGTTTTTATCCCTGTCTATATAGGGGTTATCATGTTGTTCAAAGGGGAGTTCTATATTGATTCCCACTGAGGCACCCTCGCCCTGAGCGGCACCTTTGTTGGCTGCTTCCATGATTCCAGGGCCACCGCCTGTAATCACTCCAAAGCCCATACCTACGATACGTTCGGCTATCTCTGTGGCCAAGTTGTAGTACTTACTGTCAGGCTGGATACGAGCAGAACCAAAAATAGAAATACAAGGACCTATGGCGCTGAGGCGTTCGTAGCCTGTAACAAATTCGCTCATAATCTTGAATATACCCCAAGCATCATGTTGTTGTAATTGAAATTCTTCAAATTGTCTTTTCTTTGTCATCTTTTATAATTGTTAATTATTAATTGTCATGTTACTTTAAGGACGTAACTTTCACAAAATAATCAAGTTATCTACCATGCTGGCGCGAGTCACATACTCGCTTCCAAGTATTCAGCGACTTTAGCTCGTGCCTAACTATAATTAGAGCCTTTGGCTCTTCATGATAGAGCTGCAAGCTCGCGCCAGCGAGGGAAAATCAGTGGGAGCTTTCATTATATCGAACTCACATTAATATAGTTAGGCACTGCCAGTGAGGCGTCCAGTTGTGAGCACTTATGGCTTTCTGTGAAATGAAAAGCAAATGTACCACTTTTTTTTGAGTTAAATATGTTTTAGTTGAAGTATTTTTTACGTAAATTTGCCCTTATTTTCTATTTATTCCCATATATAGTTATGGCTGTTATCGTAGAGCACTTAACCAAACAATACGCAGGACAGACTGTGGTGGATCACCTTGATTTTGAACTTCGCAAAGGCGAAATCACGGGTTTTCTAGGGCTGAATGGCGCTGGGAAAACCACTACAATGAAGATGATCAGTGGTGCCCTTTTGCCCGATGAGGGCGATGTTCGTATCTTGGGCTATTCTATTCTTACACAGCGCGAGGCCGCACAAAAGCACTTGGGATATCTTCCCGAGCACAATCCTCTGTACCCTGATATGTATGTAAAGGAATACTTAAGCTATGTGGCTGATATCTACCATGCCCCCAAGCGAAAGGTGACTGAGAGTATTGCCCTAACTCGTTTGGAGAGCCATGCCCATAAGAAGATACACACCCTCTCTAAGGGGTATCGCCAGCGGGTAGGACTAGCCGCTACCCTGCTACATGATCCCGATGTGTTGATCTTAGACGAGCCTACCAATGGGCTTGACCCTCAACAAATCCTAGAGATACGACAAATAGTCCGTGATCTGGGACAGGAAAAGGTAGTGTTGCTCTCCTCTCATATCATGCAGGAAATACAGGCCGTTTGCCAGCGAGTGCTTATTCTCCACAAGGGGAAGATTATCCTCAATGAGCCTATGGCGCAATTACAAGACAAGGAGCAAACCATAGAGATCCTATTTGACTTCCGCGTGGAGGAACAACTGTTGCGTCGTATTCCTCATATCAAGACAATTCGCAACAATGAAGAATTTTTCTTCACCCTTACCTTTGATACCCAGGAGGATATGCGCCCTAAGCTCTTTGACTTTGCCATGGAGAATGGACTTAAAATCCTACAGATGAACCATCGACACACTGACTTGGAACAACTTTTCACCGAACTTACTAAAACAAACTAACTATGAGTCACCCTCTTTTACAGATAAAAAACTTAAGCAAACAGTATGGCAAGCAATGTGCCCTCTCTGGGGTCTCCTTAGAGATTCCTCAGGGGAGCATTTTTGGACTATTAGGACCTAATGGAGCAGGGAAAACGACCCTTATCCGTATCCTCAACCAAATTATCTTCCCCGATGCAGGAGAGGTACTCTTGGACGGCGTGCCACTAAACCCTACACATATCTCCCATATAGGTTATATGCCCGAAGAGAGAGGCCTCTATAAGAATATGACGGTAAGCGAACAACTCCTATACTTGGGACAACTCAAGGGATTGAGTCGTCAGCGTGCCAATGAGCAATTGGATTTTTGGCTTAATCGCTTGGAGATAGCCCATTGGAAGGGAAAGAAGCTACAGGAGCTTTCCAAGGGTATGGCTCAAAAGGTGCAGTTTGTCGCCACAGTACTCCACCAGCCTAAGCTCCTGATATTTGACGAAGTCTTTAGCGGTTTAGACCCTATCAATGCGGAGATTATCAAGGATCAGGTGCTTTACTTACGCGAGCAAGGGGCAACCATTCTCTTTTCCACCCACCGTATGGAGTCAGTGGAGAGCCTATGCGACCATATTGCCCTGCTAAACCGCTCCAAGCTGCTCCTAAGTGGAGAGCTAAAAGCCATTAAGCGACAGTTCCAAGAAAACACCTATGAAGTAGGTATCATCCCTCATGAAGGTAGCTCCTTCGAGGAGTTTAAAAGTCGTTACCAAACGGCTCCCGCCCAATTCCCTACTATTCATAATGAGGAAAAATGGCTTGTAAATCTCAGCAAGGAACAAGATCCTCATGAGTTACTTTTCTACTTAGCAGAAAGGGGCAAAATCACTCACTTCAATCAGCAAATACCCAGTGTCAGTGATATCTTTATACAGACAATTCAATCCGTGAAGAGTGAGTAGTTATTAGTGGTTAGTGGTTAGTGGTTAGTTATTAGTGATTAGTGGTTAGTTATTAACGCGAATCAATTGTAGAAAAATAATTGTAGACTCCAATTCGTTAAGACGCAATAAATTGCGTCTTAGAAAGTTAGCAAAGAGAGCATTTAACTATTGATTCTCTTCTCTAATTAAAAACTAAAAATTAAGAACTAAAAACTATATCAGGATTGCCGAAGCACCGATACGGCTTACCCCAAGGTCAATATATTGCAGGGCAGTTTCCCTATTTCGGATACCCCCAGAAGCCTTTATCTTGGCTCTATCACCCACTACTTCCTTTATTAGTTGTACATCGGCGAGGGTAGCTCCTCCTGTACCAAAGCCCGTGGAGGTCTTGACAAAGTCAGCCCCTGCATCTACACAGATTTGAGAAGCTAAACGTTTTTGGTCATCATTGAGATAACAAGTTTCTATGATTACCTTTAGCACCTTATCGGCTGTTTCCTGCTTGAGTAGAGCGATTTCGTCCAATACTTTAGCTGTCCGTCCAGAGAGGAAGAGACCAAGGTTAATAACCATATCTATCTCATCGGCACCTTCGGCCAGTGCCGTGGAAGTCTCATATAGCTTGCCCTGAGTGCTCATTGCTCCTAATGGAAATCCCACTACTGTACAGACTTTTACATCAGTACCCTTGAGTAGTTGCGAAGCCAAAGGGACATAGCTGCTATTTACACAAACTGAAAAAAAGCCATATTGGTGTGCCTCTTGGCAGAGTTTTTCTATGTCGGCAGGAGTTGCCGTTGCTTTAAGAAGCGTATAATCAATGTATTTTGCTAAGTTCATCGTAAAAGAGATTGAGAAAAAGAGGCTACCTGATATGCACCAGATAGCCTCTCATAACAAATATTTATGAAATCAAATTATAGAAGCGAATCTAAGGCATCGGTATAGGTTTTCTTAGGCGCAACACCTACTTGTCGGCCTACTACTTCTCCGTCCTTGAATACCAATACGGTAGGGATATTTCTCACTCCATATTTGGCAGCGAACTCTTGGTTGTTATCCACATCCACTTTGCCCACTACTACTCTACCTTCGTATTCGGAAGCCAATTCCTCTATTACAGGGCCAAGCATACGGCAAGGACCACACCATGTTGCCCAGAAATCCACTAATACAGGTTTATCACTCTTGAGTACTACTTCATCAAATGAAGCATCAGTTATTTGTAATGCCATATCTTTAAACTTTAAAAATTATGAGTGCAAAAGTACGAAATTTTTCGTAGAAAAAGAATGGTTTTTTCATAGATTTTTTCTATGTTAGCAATTAGTAGTTAATGGTCAGTGGTTAGTAACTCAAAACTTTTTTGTACCTTTGCACTCCAAACAACAACACCATTGACAATTAACAATTGATAATTAACAATTAAAAATGGTTTCTCTATTTCAAAAATACAATGTACCAGGGCCTCGTTATACCAGTTATCCTACAGTGCCTTATTGGGAGGACAGCTCTTACTCTTATGAAAAATGGCTTTCTTCGGTGAAGACTTCATTTGCTGAAAGCAATAGCTCTCAAGGAATTAGCCTTTATATACATCTGCCTTTTTGTGAGAGTCTTTGTACTTTTTGTGGCTGCCATAAGCATATCACCAAAAGGCACGAAATGGAAGATCCTTATATAAAAAATGTTCTCAAGGAATGGCAACTCTACTTGGCAGTACTGCCCTCACGCCCCCTCATCAAGGAAATCCACTTGGGAGGCGGAACCCCTACTTTCTTTTCTCCTGACAACTTGCAATACCTTATTGACCGCATCTTTGACGGAGCGGATCGGGCAGAGGGCTTCCAATTCAGTTTTGAGGGGCACCCTAATAACACCACTCGTGAGCACTTGGAAAGGCTCTATGCTTTGGGTTTTACGCGCGTGAGCTATGGGGTGCAGGACTATTCTCCTGTGGTACAGAAGGCTATTCACCGCATCCAGCCTTTTGCCAATGTGGAGCGTGTAACGCTCGAGGCAAGGGAAATAGGTTATACCTCCATTAGCCATGACCTTATCTTTGGGCTTCCTTTCCAAAAAGAAGAAGATGTTCGCTATACGATAGACTGTACCAACCGCCTACGCCCTGACCGTATTTCCTTTTATAGTTATGCCCATGTGCCTTGGGTCAAGGGGACAGGTCAACGTGGATTTGATGAAAATGACCTACCTACCGCCGACCAAAAAAGACATCTCTATGAGATAGGTAAGCAGCAACTGTTAGACAATGGTTATATAGAAATAGGTATGGATCACTTTGCGCTGCCTACAGACGAGATGTATGAATCGTTTGTAGGAGGAACATTACATCGCAATTTTATGGGCTATACCGCCTCCAAGACCCAGCTGATGATAGGCTTGGGTATCTCGGCCATTAGTGATAGTTGGTATGGCTTTGCTCAGAATGTGAAGACGGTCAAGGAATATGAAGAAGTCTTAGCCGAAGATAGGATACCTGTGTATCGCGGGCATATTCTCTCGGAAGAAGACCTTATTCTACGCCGACATATCCTAAACCTCATGTGTCAGTTCCACACCTCATGGGAGCAGGAAAAACTGCAATTCCCTGAAGCAGAAGCAGTCAAATCCCGTCTTTCAGAAATGGAAAAGGACGGACTGATACGCATTCTTCCCGAGGCAATAGCCGTTACCGATGCGGGTAAGCCTTTTGTAAGAAATATATGTATGGCCTTTGACCTAAGATTGCAGCGCAATGTACCCACTACGCGCATTTTCAGTATGACGATATAGTTTAGAGAGACCTCTTAGTCATCAAAGAGGTCTCTTTCTATTTCTTCCATTTCAATAATATCCAATGCTTCTTGTAGGGTAGGGCAAACGACGAGTTCTTCGGGGAAGTCATCTGGGTTATAATGCTCATAGACTACCACAAAGGAATGCTCGCCCTCGGCACGTACCATTTCGGAGAGGTAAAAAAGTGCATCAAGCTGTTCTTCATCTAGCTCGGTTACCCCCTCCAAATGGATAATGATATGGCATGGCTTTAGGGTGGGATCTTTTAGAAGTTGGTTGGCTGTGTCTAGATTAATCTCCTCCCCATTGAGCTTAATGGTAGCTATAAGGTCTTTTTTGTGTATATGCATACTAAAAGTGTTTAGAAAAGGTTATTTGTTACCAATGATTCTCAAGATATCTCCAAATACGCCACGAGCAGTAACAGCAGCTCCTGCACCAGCTCCTTGGATCACGATAGGATTTTCTCCGTAGGATTCGGTGTATATCTCAAAGATAGAGTCCGCCCCCTTGACCTGCCCTAAAGCACTGGTTACAGGTACAGAAACGAGTTTTACATCCAAGCGCGCTGTGGCTGTTTGCGACAGATCTCCATGGAGGTCACCGACGTAGCGCAAGACGGTACCAGCAGGGGCATTGTCCTTAATCTGTTGATAGATAGGATCAAACTCCTTTAGGCGGGAGAGGAACTCCTCACGGCTACCTTGGCGCAAGGCTTCAGGGATAAGGTTCTCAATAGTTACTTCTTCGAACTCATTTTCCAAATCCAATTCGCGTGCCAGAATCAGCAGCTTACGACCTACATCATTACCGCAAAGGTCTTCACGTGGATCTGGTTCGGTATAGCCGCTATTAATCGCCTTCTGAAGAATCTCACTAAAGGGGGCATCACTGGCTGAATACGTATTGAAGAGGAAGCTCAGTGTACCTGAGAAAATTCCCTTGATACGGGTGATATTTTCTCCAGAGTGGTGCAAGAGCTTAATGGTATCAATCAGCGGCAAGCCCGCTCCTACATTGGTCTCATAGAGGTATTGCTTCTTGTATTGGGCAAGTGTTTCTCTGAGTTTTTTATAGAAAGGATAACCGATAGTATTGGCAATCTTATTGGCTGAAACCAAATCAAAACCATTTTCCACCAGTGGGAGATAGTTCTCTACAAAGTCCTTGCTGGCGGTTACATCAATAGCGATAAGGTTTTCCAAGTGATGCTGTTGTGTCTGAGCGATAAGGTCACTCATCTGATAAGGGACTTTGTGAGTATCAAAAGCTGCATATTGCTCAGGAGAAATGCCTTTATGATTGAAAAGCAATTCTCTGGAATTGGCAATAGCGACGATTTGCAAGTTGATATTTCTACGCTTGAGGATATCGGCACGTGCTTCAAAAATCTGCTCAATAAGAGTACCTCCTACAGTACCACGCCCGAAGATCGCCAGATTGATACGTTTGGAGATTTCAAATATTTCCCCATGAATTACATTGACTGCCTTAGGAAGGTCCTTTTTGTGTACCACCACACTAACATTGCGTCCCGTAGCGGAGTTGTTAATCAGCAGCGGGATCACTTGGTTGCGAATGAGTGCATTGTAAGGTTTGTCAAAGTCAGCCAAGTTCTGTCCTACGATAGAAACCACGCCTACCTGCTCCACAAGATTGACCCCACTTACGTCTTGACTATATACATCTAACTCAAATTCTCTTTCCAAGGCCTGTTTCGCCTTTTGGGCATCCTTATTGGCTACTAAGAAGCCAATACCTCGCTCAGAAGAACCTTGAGAGATAATACTCACACTAATTTCCGCCTGTGCCAAAGCGCGGAAGATACGTGCATCCACCCCTACTTTTCCCAAGAGACCACGCCCTTCCAAGATGACCAAGGCGTAGTTCTCCAAAACAGAGATTGCACGAATACCCCCTATATTTTCCTTAGCCTCACAGATGAGTGTACCTGCATCATTGGGCTTGAAGGTGTTGAGAATACGCAAAGGGATTTTCTTTTCCAAAAGCGGAATAATCGTCTTGGCATGTAGGATAGAGGTACCAAAGTTGGCTAGCTCATTGGCCTCCTCGAAGGAGAGTTGGCGGATAATCTTGGCATCGGATACCAATTCCGGATTAGCGGTAAAAATCCCATCTACATGGGTGTAGTTTTGGAGTTCCTCCGCCTGCAAGATAGAGGCTAAGATAGAGGCTGAGTAGTTACTTCCGTTGCGTCCCAAAGTAGTAGTTTCCCCATGTACATTGGCGGCGATAAAGCCTGTAACAATAGGGGTAACACCTTGTGGGAGTTGTGCAAAGTACTGAATGGTACTCTTAGCCGAAGCATCTTCCACGAGCTGTGCATTCCCGAAATGGCTATCAGTCACATAGAAGTGGCGGCTATCGGCAAAAACCGCTTTGATTCCACGCTTGCGTAGGAGGTGAGAGATATACTTCGCCGAAAGGACTTCCCCCTGAGCCAAAGTATGATCCTTAATCTTATCATTGTAGTCACCCAAAAGAGAGACCCCATCGAAGATACGTTGTAATATGGAAAATTCCGCAGAGAAGTCTATATCCTCTCCTGCGATTTGATATTGCTTAAAGGCTTGGAAGTCGGCTGAAATATCCTCCCCACGGGCGGCACGTTCCAGCATAGACTCCAACTGGTCGGTAGCCTTGTCACGAGCAGAAACTACTACCGCAATTTCCTGTCCCTGAGCTACCTTGTCTGTAATAATGGAAAGTACTGTTTCTAAGCCCTTTCCGTTGGCGAGGGACTTCCCTCCAAATTTGAGAACTTTCATATATTTAAGTGAATAGTGAATAACAAAATTAGTGAACAGTGATTAACTATCTAATATTAATCCTATCAATATTAATCATCAACAACTGTCTTACGTTAATTAAGGCTGCAAATATACAAATTTTCTTTTATTCAACCATAAATAAAGAAAAAAATTTTGCTAATAAGGTAATTTGCCAATTTATTAATGAGACAATTTGCCAATTTACCAATGAGACAATATGTCAATTTGCTAATTAACTTAAAACTAAAAAATCCAAACTCAAAACTGAATTGGAGTGCAAAGATACAACATTTGGGAGGGGGTTGTCAAGGATTTTTTAAGTTTTAAGTTGCCTAAGAAGTTGGGCATTATTATTCTTTACCTTCTTGCTTTTCACTATTCATTAACCACTATGTAGTCATACCCTTTGACAGAGAAAGGAATCCCTAAGCGCTTATTTAGAGGGCGTATTTTTCCATCGGTGAAGCGTATGTAGCAGGTGTTAATTGTAGAGGGAAAGAAGAATCTGTCATAGTCCTTGCCTCGCATCTCAACAAATTGTATTCCTACCCATGCCTCGCCCTTGGGAACAAATACAGAAATCTTACGTGAGAAAGTCTGTGGCTCTGCACTGGGGAATACCTCTATATAAATAGGCTCTTTGAGCAAAGGCGTGAAGACCTTGTGTTCCTTATCTGTCTGATAGACCACCACCCGCAGCACCGCCATATAGAAATCACTTCGGTGTACATCAATGCTAAATTCCGTAAGTCGTGCATCATGCTTGAGAGTGAGAAAATCACCTATCTCTGAGTTGAGATACTGCCTATCACTTGTAGGTTCAAAACCGTCTTTCATCTCACCATAGAGCTTAAAGACAGAGGGAACACCCTTACCCCTGATTGTGTATAGATTGGGTTTCTGCAGGGTAAAAGAAGCCTCAGGAAGCTTTATATCAGCCTCCTGCAAGACTATTTTCTTTTGTATATCCTTAGCCAACAGCACCTTACGCTTATAACTCAAGTGAGAAAAGTAGATACTATCGGTAGGAGCTACCGAAAGGCGCTCCAAGGAGAATTCTCCATATTCGTTGGTGATAAGCCCTTTGGTAGTGCCTACTACGCCTATATTTACATATTCAACAGGAGCCCCCTTTACAGAGAGAACCTGCTGTTGCGCCAAACAAGGGAGCGCAAAGAGAAAGAAGAGAAAACGCATAAACTAATGATTAATAACCAATAACTAACGAATAGTGACTAATGACTAATGACTAACAACTAATCACTTATCATTATTATCGTCCTGCTCGTATACCTATCATAAAAGGATATTCACCTTTGGGGTTATTTGTAAAGAGAGGGGCGAGGCTATAACGACCATAGAGACTCCAGCCCTTGACCCCAATATGAGCCGAGAGACCATAAGTCCATAGATTGGTATAGAGATCCTTACGGATGATTGTTTTATAGACATCCCCTTGCTGCTGGTAATTGATCTTTTGGCTGGAATCAAGCAAAAGACCTACAAAAGCACCTACCCCCAAGTACAGATTTTCATGGGTTTGGAAATAGGATACATTCCTATGGATTTTATCTTTGGAAAAATCCCATTCTATATCTATGGGAATAATTAGGTAATGTGCTCGGAACTTGGACTTAGTCAGTTCACTATCATAGGGAGTTAACTGCGTATTACCTGCCTGTCGGTCATAATAGTAGTTGCCTCGTATCTTGAAGTTCTCATATAGCCAAGAGACACCAAAGTTCAGGTGTAGCAGATTGTCATTTTTCCTAAGACGAAAATTGGTATAGAGCCCCAGCTCGAAAGACTTAGAACCGAGCGGACTCAAACGCTTGTCGCCAAAATGTTCAGCAGAACTTAGATTGAGTACACCCAAAGCCAGATAAGGCAAATAAACATCTCCCCTGTTGATATAGCGGCGTATGTATTTATTAGCCTCTTGACGTTGTGCCAAAGAATCCACCTGAGCCACCGCCTTTTGGTAAGCCTCAGAAGAGGAGGCAAGGGTATCAGAAGTAACCTTCAGACTATCAGCCGGTAAGGCCTTCAGTTCCTTATCCAATTGTCCTTGAAGGGTTTGTGCCTGCGCATAGATCAACTGCTGGGTACGTTGCTTAGAGCGTTCTTTAAAATCCTTTTTCATCTGCTCGGCCTGTTCCTGGGAAATCTTCTGTTGTTCCAAGAGATCCTCCACCGAAGATAATTGCTTGAACAAATATGCTTTCTGCGCTGCTACAATAGAGTCCACCGCATACTTACTCGCCAATATATGTTTCTCCACTGGATTTTGTGCCCAAAGGGTAGCTCCTGCTAAGAGGAAGAAAGCTATAAAAATTCTTTTCATAATCATTAATGGTTAATTTAGCAACTAAGGCACAAAACTACGTATTTTCTATTAATTTTCCTATTTTTTGAAGTTAAATTTTAAACTAGCTACAATAAGGGAAAGTTATTTTACTTTTTGACGGAAAATAGTTAAAAATAATTTTTTCTGAATTCTTTTTCGTAACTTCGTCCCCACAATTAACCCATTTACCAATCAAATCATGAAAAAGCTATTATCCCTTTCCCTTGTGGGTTTATTCCCTTTTATACTGCTCAAACTACCCAATGAGGTGGTGTCAGGTCGTGTACTAGCCCCTATTTTCTACGCCCTTCTTACAATTCTATGTATCATAGAGCTCTATAAAAGAGTGAAAGACAAAAGACAAAAAGTAAAAATTTCTTAGTGAAATTACTTGATTTTTGGCATCAAAAATCGTATCTTTGCCAAGGCAATCCAATAATTTGTAAAAAACCAGACCTATGAAATCCTTTTTAAGAAAAGACGCCAGAAGTTTTTACTTTGTGTTCTGTCTCATTTTCTTCTGCGCTGTTATCACCTATCGCATAGTAAGTGGAGGAACCTCCTTGCTAAATACCTTCCTCTTAATCTTCACTGCCCTGCTCAATGTAGCTTCGGCAGGCTTCTCCCTTTATGAGGTAAGAAAAAGAGAAAACCTACATCATGAGTCATGACTAGTGACAAACGGCTAGTGAGCAGTGACAAATACTATATAACGGATTGGTCTCTAGTCATTGTTTATTAGTATGCCTCGAAAGATTAAAACAGCTATATAATCTCTGATTCGTTAAGATGCAATAAATGGCACCTCTACAAACTCAAATATTTGTTAAAAAATATCTTCTTTTAAAAATAACTCGTAATTTTGCCGCGAATTACTCTATGGGGGTCGACTGGTTTTGACAGCAAGCCTAAGCATAAAGTAAGCACGCCGAGCTATGAAGCTAATGCTCGATAATCTCTGTTTCAACACTTTAAATGGCGAGAATAACTACGCTCTTGCTGCCTAATCTGAATTATAGTAGGATTTCTGGCTAAGTCCCTACAAGGTAGGGAGGCGAGATGTCTCTGAAAGCCCTTGTTGATGGCTCGTCGCAAAAGAGACACCATTAAAATCAACATGGAACCTTGTGGTGGCTTCTTCCATTAGGTTCAGCTCTTACAGAAGCTAAGGGTAGTGTGGGGCGTTCCCGCTCAGCACGACCACGAAAAACAAACGGGAACTAAGCGTGTAGAAAGCCTTGTGGTTACTTGTTTGGACGAGAGTTCGAATCTCTCCGACTCCACTTATATAAAGCCATTCCCTCCTTCGAGGGAATGGTTTTTTGCTTTTTATCAAGACAATGACTTTAAAAACTTCTATATGCACACTTTAGATGATTTTATCTCCGCCAGAGAACATCTCTCTCAAGTACTCTTGAGCACCAAGCTCATCTACAGCCCTATTTTCTCAGAGGAATCTGGAAATAAAGTATTTATCAAACCTGAAAACCTACAAAAAACAGGCTCTTTCAAGATTCGTGGAGCTTTCAATAAAATCCTAAAGCTCTCCCCCGAGGAAAAGAAAAGAGGGGTCATTGCCTCTTCTGCTGGAAACCATGCACAAGGGGTTGCTTATGCAGCTAAGAAACTGGGTATCAAAGCCGTAATCGTCATGCCTAAATCTACCCCGCTGATCAAGGTGGAATCCACTCGTAAGTATGGCGCTGAGGTAGTCCTCTATGGCGATGTATATGACGATGCTTATAAAAAAGCAAAAGAGTTAGAAGCCAAAGAAGGCTATGTCTTTGTTCACCCCTTTAACGATGAAGATGTATTGGAAGGACAAGGTACTATTGCCTTAGAAATCTTGGAAGAAGCTCCGGATATGGATATCATCTTGGTGCCTATCGGTGGTGGTGGCCTTATCTCAGGAATTGCTTGTGCGGCCAAGCTCATCAAACCTTCTATTCGCATCATTGGAGTAGAACCCGCCGGAGCTGCCTCTGCCCTGGAGGCAATGAAGGAAAATAAAGCGGTAGAACTCCCCGAAGCCAATACCATCGCTGATGGTACAGCTGTGAAGCGCATTGGGGAAATCAACTTTGAGTATATCAAGGAATATGTTGATGAAATTATCACCATCTCGGACTATGAGCTGATGGAGGCTTTCCTCCTATTGGTGGAAAAACATAAGATTATCGCTGAAAACTCTGGTGTCCTTCCTATGGCTGCCCTTAAAAGGCTCCACCAAAAGAACAAAAAAGTGGCTCCTGTGGTCAGTGGCGGCAATATCGATGTACTGATGATCTCTTCCATGATTAATAAGGGATTAATAAGCCGAAACAGAATCTTCAACTTCTCAGTGAGTATTCAGGACAGACCTGGAGA
This sequence comes from uncultured Capnocytophaga sp., assembly GCF_938029845.1. Classification (GTDB taxonomy): domain Bacteria; phylum Bacteroidota; class Bacteroidia; order Flavobacteriales; family Flavobacteriaceae; genus Capnocytophaga. Next base: position 2,628 of record NZ_CALHGG010000104.1, on the reverse strand, counting down.
GTTGGCTAAAATCACACAGATTATTGCTCAAGAGGGTGCCAATGTAGTCAAGCTCGCTCATAATCAGTTCAAAAACCTTTCCCGATTCCGTGATATCGAGGTACAAGTCACTGTGGAAACCAATGGACTAGCTCATATAGAGAAACTCACCCAAGCCTTCCGTGAAAAAAATTACGAAATCACTCTGACTAGATAACTTGAGTATGATATAACTATAATTTACTTACAATAACCTCCCTCATGACATACTCGCCTTGGCGACTTACTTACAAGGAGGAGGAAGTACTTGCCAATCGGTAGATAAGATAGTGTGTTTATAGAAGTCCTCAACACAAAAAGCCTTCTACAAAGCAAACACTGGGAAATTTACTAATTGACAAATTATTCCTATCTTTCCTCTATAAATATGGATACAATCAAGATTCTTTTGAACGTTTTAAAAAGATTTCTCCCTTGGTTTCACTTAGAAGAATGCGATTCCCCTCTAGGAGTTTAGGCTGATTTTAACTCATACTTGTGTGGTTTTACCTTTTATTTTCAAGGCATACTTACATTGGTCCATTTGCAAACGGGTTATTAATAATTGCCCTTAACAATTAACAATTCTCCACAGGTGTTTATCTCGTTTTTTTTCCTTAATTTTGCCCCCTTAAAACAACAACCTTTTGATGGAAAAAGTAATTGACGAAACTCGACAAGGTGCCCCCCTCTCTCTTGAGGGTGATGCTAAGAATACACGCAAACTCTATATAGAAAGTTATGGCTGTCAGATGAATTTCTCTGATAGCGAGATTGTCGCTTCTATCCTACACAAGGTGGGCTTCAATACTACGGAAGACCTACACGAGGCGGATTTGGTACTGATCAACACCTGTTCAGTGCGAGAAAAGGCCGAACAAACCATTCGCAAGCGCCTCGAACAATTCAATGCTGTAAAGCGACACAAGCCTGCTATGAAGGTGGGGGTACTGGGCTGTATGGCCGAACGCCTCAAGCATCAGTTCTTGGAGGAAGAACATATCGTGGACTTAGTCGTAGGCCCTGATGCATATAAGGACTTACCCAATCTCTTGGAGGAGGTGGATAATGGTCGTGATGCGGTCAATGTACTTCTCTCTCGTGATGAGACCTATGCTGATATTTCCCCTATTCGTCTCAATAGCAATGGAGTTACCGCTTTCGTTTCTATCACTCGTGGGTGTGATAATATGTGTACTTTCTGCATTGTCCCCTTTACCCGTGGTAGGGAGCGCAGCCGAGATCCACATTCCATTATCCATGAGATAGAAGACCTTTGGGAACGTGGATTTAAAGAAGTTACCTTGCTAGGGCAGAATGTGGATAGCTACCTATGGTATGGGGGTGGGCTGAAAAAGGATTTTGACAAAGCTACTGATATACAAAAGGTTACTGCTGTGAATTTTGCCAAACTTTTGGATATGGTAGCCACTCAGTTTCCCAAGATGCGTATTCGCTTCTCCACTTCCAACCCTCAGGATATGACCTTGGATGTAATTGACACTATGGCCAAGCATCATAATATTTGCAAATATATACACCTACCTGTACAAAGTGGTAGTAACCGTATCCTTAAGGCCATGAACCGCTTGCATACCCGAGAGGAGTACTTCGCTCTGATTGATGGTATTCGTGAGCGCATACCCGAATGTGCCATCTCTCAGGATATGATCACAGGCTTCCCTACAGAAACAGAGGAAGATCACCAAGATACACTTTCCCTTATGGAATATGTCAAATATGACTTTGGCTTCATGTTTGCCTACTCTGAACGCCCTGGCACCTTGGCAGCACGCAAGATTGCGGATGATGTACCCGATGAAGTTAAGAAACGTCGCCTAACTGAAATCATTGACCTGCAACAAAAGCACAGCCTCTACCGTACGCAAGCCCAAGTAGGCAAAACCGTAGAGGTGCTCATAGAGGGTAACTCCAAGAAATCCGACAAAGAATGGATGGGACGCAACACCCAGAACACAGTAGTGGTATTCCCCAAAGAACAATACAAGGTGGGCGATTTTGTCAATGTAAAAATAACCAACTGTACCTCCACCACCCTCATCGGGGAAGCGGTGGGATATAGTGATATGAACTAATATATAATCCTATGGCAACAAAGCTGATACACCCTTATTTCGGTGCCTTAGACACTTCCTCTGTGGAAGGACTCATTGAAGGTGATTCTTATGATGTCCTTTGGGAACAAGAAATCCCTTACAAAGATAGTATTATCTGGGTATCTTTCTGGTTTTCTAAAGGAGATGACCTCTTGAAAGAACGCTTAGATGCTTTTGAAGCTTTTATAAAGAACCTATCCAAGAGAGAAGAGGAAGCACGAAAAGCCCTTATACAATATCTAAAAGAGCACCCTGACTATTTCAATCACTTCAAGGAAAAAACAAAAGAGGCACCCCATGATATCGAAACTTTCATTAGTGAATTGGAGCTAGATATTATTGACCTTTGGTATCCCCAAGAGGAAGAGGCTGATGTAGATATGTACTTTGCTCCTTATTATGGAGAAGAGGTCGAAAAAGAGGAAGTTATCTCCGTACAGTTCGCCCTCTCAGGAGAAATTCTTTCTATAGATTGGGACGAATAATTTTTTTA
>NZ_CALHGG010000103.1 GCF_938029845.1 uncultured Capnocytophaga sp. | reverse complement strand
TTATTTTCCTAAAACGAAAAGTATCAAGGAATTGGATATTATGAATTATAGTGAAGAATTATTTGACATTTCATTTTTAATAAGTGAGAGAGCTTACGAAATTCTTGCTAAATATAGGCTTCCCATTCACAACAAAATACCTGCAAAAATAGCTACTTTCTCACAAGACTATTTTTTAGTAGGCTTTCCTACCCTTTTGGCTAATACATTTGATTTCGATAAAAGTATATTTTATAATGAAGAGGGAAAGGTAACATTTAGAGATGTAAATGACTATGAAAACGCAGCGTATAATAGACATATGGCTATACCTTATTTATTATATTTAAATATTCAAATGGAATATGATGTGATAAAAACACGAAAAGGTTTGTTTTTTGCACAATCACTTGTTGAAGAATTAGAGAAAGAAGCAATTACAGGATATGTTATAGAAAATGGAATATTGGAAAATTAGGTAACGTTTCAGTTGTGTTGCTACAAACACTACCCCATATAGAAAAGCGTTTTTAAAGCCTATAAAATATGAAACATTTAACGATTACAATGCCAGAAGTCCCCTCATTAACAAGTGATGATGAGCATAAGATTATTAGTTTCTTTAATAAAGAAATTAAAAGACTTAAAAAAGATGATGATTGCTTGTCGTCAACATCTGAAATAATAGAGGGGATTAAGCAGAGAATCCGTAAGAAAATTAAAGAGAATGAAGATGGATATGAAAAAGCAAGTTGTTTGCGGTCTTCCATAGGAATTCATTTGGATACACTGCCCAAGCACTTGTTGCTTAATGGAGACAAAGAGGCGTGGCTATACTTTACTAAAAATTTGCTTTGGCAGGAGAAAATTATTATCGAATTATTCAGCTTGCCTCAAATTCCTGATCGGTATAGTGTAATAGCACCCTCAAGTAAGAGTTTAGGCGGCTTATTGGCACTTTCCACTATTTGGGGCAAAGAGGAAATGAGCTCTATTTTTAGAAAATATATAAATTTGTATTTCAGTGATTATAAAGATAGTTATAAGAAAGGAGAACAACATCATTTATTTGTATTTACCCTGTATGATTTACTTAAAACAAAACAACTAAATGAAGATTTCCTAACAATGTTGCCTGAAGACACTATTTATAAAAAATTCCTGTCGGTATGGGATACCAGAGACTTAGAAATTTTAGGTAAGGTTCTATATGAAATTTGCAATCAACATATTTTCAGTGCAATGCATACAGCTACTAAGTTCAGTGAAATCTTTAATTTTGCTTTTATTCCTTATGAAATAAAACTTATTGAATTATTACGCAGGCAAGAACAACTTGAAACCCCTATCGTGAATCACCCCTTACTAAACACACCCCTTGCCGAAATACCTTTAGAAGTCCCTTTTTGGAATGTACAGCAAGATGAGGTATTGAAAATGTTGGATAGATAATCGTTTTTAGTCTAATAGAGCGTGCGAGCAAAACCTCACAAGAAAGAATCATTAAATGTAGGTAAAATGAAATATTACGAATTATATGAAAAATATAAGAGAAGTGCCTACTTCTTTTATAGTGAAGAAAATAAGATAGATAGATTCGATTTCTTTAAAGGAAAACAGGTTGCATCTGACGATCCTATTATTTACGAAGTAGATAAAATAGATACTTACTTAGAAAAGTATGACTATCTTCCTGTAGCCGACGGACCTCCTTTGGTAAGTAAGCGATTTAGAGAAGTGTTTGATCATTTAGAAAAAGAGAGGCAAATAGCTTATTTGAGAGCAAAAATTATTGCTGAAAACGGAGAAATCAACGATAATTACTTTGTGATGGTCTTGTTGAAAACATTTAAGGGGATTGATTTTGAAAAATCTGTAGTGAAAAAGGACTCTTTTGGAACGATACAAATACAAAAGTTATTCTTAACAGAGAATTTTATGCTCAATAGTTCTATTTGTAGATTAGAGGAGAAAGAATCTGTTATAATTGTCAATGAAGAGTTTAAAAAATTATCTTTGAAGCATAAGTTAAAAGGTCTGGACTTTGTTGAGGAAGGATATTCTATTTATACCAATCTATAATATCAGCTGTGTTGTTAAACTTATTACATTACTCCAAAATCACTATGTAGAACTATCGAGACAAATGTTTTTAAAACCTAATTAATTAGGACAGTAGCAACAAGAGGCGTGGCAGTAGGGCAAAACACTCATACTAGCGGAGAAATTTTAAAATCTATGAATAATGGAAAAAATGTTTTACTTAATAAGTGATCCTTCTCAAAATATTCCAGAAGCGGATAACAATTGGATTGAAGATCTAAAAAATAAAGAAATAATCTGTTCTTGTGGGAATGTTATATCCCCCTCACCTATTGATATATATCTTAGTGAAAAGTTTAGAAAAAACTTTGCCCCACTTACTGCTGTTATAGGAGCGAATATTCAAATGTTACGAAAAGACCTTATACCTATATTAGAAATAAAAAATATAGAAAAAATGTTTTTTATAGGGGATGTATATGATGTAAATAAAAAGAAATCTGAAGACTATATTTCAATGGTTCCTAAAAAAGTAGTTCCTATAAGAGGAGGAAAGGAATCCTCCTGCAAAAGATGTGAGCAATGTGGTAGAGTAATGTATTTTCCACTTCCTTTGAATAATTGGTATATTCTAAAAAATGATATTCCAAATTTGCCCTTATTTCCTAGTACTCTTAATGGGATTATTATAGATGAGTTAAAATATAAAGAATTAAAATTGTCAGGGATAAAGAAAATAGGTTATGACAAACTGAAAGTATTAAATAAAGCAATAGATGGTTATGATAGCTTCTTTAATGTAGATTAATAATATAAGGCTTAATTGATATAGTCATTAAGCTACATGCTTACACCAAGTAGGGAATATATAGAACTTAATTTAGAAGAGAATGGCAGCAGAAGTATATATTATATTTGAGGACAAAAAGTGGTATTATATGAATAAAGAGAGAATAGAAGAAAAGATATACTCTTTAAGGACTTTTCTTTATTCCAACAATGGTGAGTTTTGGTTACAAGATGCTGAGTACAAGAATACTTGGCCTTTTAATGTGAGGATATTTCTAAAAGATGAATATATTGTGGTTGAAATTAGTTCTCATCCACCAAATATAGAGATATCAGTAGAAGACTTTTTTGATTGGTTTAAAAAGCAAACTACTGTAAAGATACAAGATGAAGATGGGGAGCCTTGGTAATATATCAGCAGTGTTGTTAAAAAATTAAAGCGCTAACACAATTAGCATAATGTAAAAGTACCCTCTTTATATCTCATAAAAATAAGAGTTTTTAAAACCTAATTGATAGGAATCGAGCTGCAAGGAATATGCCAGTGTAGTGAGTGGATTTTTAGAAATAACCATAAAAATTCTAAAATAATGAAACTATATAAAATTATATTTTTATTTTGGATTTATAATATTTTCGCGATATTTCAGTTCTCTTGGATGGCTGGAAGTTGGTTTGATACGGAAGATCTAATGCAACGAATGGATTATGAAATATACAAACCACCTCTGTGGCAATATGAGGTGTATTACATATTGTTTGGGGCGTATGTAGTGATTTGTTCTTTGTTATTATACC
>NZ_CALHGG010000102.1 GCF_938029845.1 uncultured Capnocytophaga sp. | reverse complement strand
GTTTTTTGAGAAACAATAGCTGCTCTAACTCCTTTTTATAGCTTACAAGTGCTTGTTTCTCCTCTTGCAAAAGAGAAACTTCTTTAAGCTGATGAATTATTTTCTGAAGTTCGTCTTCTATAAGTTGTTTTGCTGTTTTCATTATTATAATCTGTATTTAGTCCAGCCCCCATCGTGCCATTGACATTCGTCAATCTTCCACTCCCCCTCTTTTCTGATGATGAGAAAGCGAAACTGACAATTATGTCTGTCTTGAGTGTAGAGGTATATCTTATTCTTAGTTACTGTCTCGCTATCAATGATTTGATGCGCCCCATAAGTACCGTCTTCATTTAGTGAAAAATGAATTCCTTCAGGACGATAGCCCGCCCTGCGCTTGTCGGTACAATACTTTTGGAAGAGGGCTTTGCATTTTTCTTCTACCAAAAGCTCACCCTCTTCTGTATCATCATTCTTGGCAGCAAAAGCCTCCCACTCAGTCATTGCCGCAAAGAAGTCCAAAAGCAGTTGCTTTACGATGGGCAAATCATCGGTAGAGGTTGCCGTTGGTTTCTTTTTCCCTGCCGTACGTTGCGCCTGCTCAAAGGCTTTTATCTGCTCGGCAGTGAAAGGTTTGTCAAGGTAGAAACTCACCTTGTTGTAGTGTGCTACTGCCATTAGCCCCTCAAAAGTAACCCGTGTTCTCTTTAGTGAAAGAGACTTTAGGCGCGGTACTTGTAGGACAATTTTTAGTGTCTCATCAGTTACGGGACAACCGTCCAGCGAGATATGGTCAATAGGTTTGTCGGCAAAGTACTTAAAGCCTTCGCCTGTAACTTGTTTGTTATCCTCTAAGAAAAGGAGTTTTAGTTTGGGTAAAGTTGCTAAGTATTGGAGGGCTTCATCGGTAATCGCGGTATTGATAAATCCCATATTGACCAACGACTTTACTTGTACGATCTGTGCCACCATCTCGTCGGTTAGGGCGACATCTTTGTAATGATGTCCTTTGCAAAAGCGCTCCTCGGTTACTTCTTTGAGCGCGACTTCTAAAGTGATAGGGTACTGCATAATAGTTTTGAATTTTGAGTTTGAGCTCAGGGGTCTAAATTTTAATCATCCCAGATCGGCTTGTTCACTTCGTGTAAGGCTTCCTCTTCGCTAAGAGGGTTTCCACTGTTATAATATTGGTTTTTATCCTTGCCATAGGGCAGTTTATATCCTTCTGGAGAAGTGAGCACTACCACCTCAAAAGTATTGTAATCCACCTCTTTGATGAGTTTGTTCAGGTAATAAATACGCTTATCATCTTTGGAATAAAAATGCGAAATCTTTCGCCAAGTCGCTGGATTTGCCTTAGGCAAGGGTGTTTTCCCATAGAAAACATAGGTATCATCTTTAGCAAAATCACCATCGTTCATCGAGATGAAATTTGCTGGATTGGCTTTAGCGAGTATTTTTATCTTGCCGTGATAATTCTCATAATACACCTGCTTACTATCTTTGGCATACCCATATGGAATCTCTACACGCACCACACGCCTAATCCCATCGCTAAACTCCCACGAAGTTTCTTCATCCCCATCTGTTCTGTGAATACCCTCATCACATACCTCAAAAGTACTAATATCCACAGGTTCAAAGCGCCCACCCGATGTCCAAACACTTTGGTAATCGGTAGCATAACACTCATTAAGCATTTCAAATGTCTTAGCATTAGCCCCTTTAAGAGTGCGTCCTACTATATAACAATGCTTGTCATCTTTAGCAAAAAAGCCATTAAAATAAACAAAAGTATCAAGATTTGCCTTCTCTATAGGGGAATGGCGGTAGTATATCCGCTTGCCGTCTGTCCAATAGAAGGGCGTTTCTTGTGTGTCCGCCATATAAAAACGAGGGTCTTTGTCGATATATGCTACAGTGCGGATATCGATATCAAAAAAAGGAGGCTTTTTAGCCAAAGGTTTATTGATTTTCATTCTGTTTCTTATTTTATTTCTATACCTAATTTATTAATCTCAAATTGTTTATCCCCTATCTGTACCCACGCTTTACCATTCTCAAAGAGAGCGCCATCGTCATAAATAA
>NZ_CALHGG010000101.1 GCF_938029845.1 uncultured Capnocytophaga sp. | reverse complement strand
AGGGGGTGGTGCTCGTTAGGGCGTGCTGGTTCGAATCCAGTCGTAGGCACAAAAATCCTTAGTATTCAGTACTAAGGATTTTTTATTTTACTATAACCTATGTTTACTGACTTTTTAGAGAAAGACTATCAGCTATTAGTGGCTATTAACCAAACGGGTTCCACTTCATGGGATGCCTTCTGGCTGCTTATTACCAATGCTTGGAATTGGGTGCCTTTTTTTGCCATTGTCTTATGGGCAAATTTTTACTTCTTTCCCCGAAAGGAGGCTTGGCGTATTTTCCTTTATGCCATAGGAACCTTACTCCTTACAGTGGCTATTACCAATACGACTAAGGAGATTGTAGGGCGCTTACGTCCGTTACATACTGAGGTGCTTATCCCTCAATTGCGTATTATCATAGGAGAGAAAGGTTATAGCTTCTTCTCTGGACATACGAGCAATAGCTTTGCTCTGACCACTTTTCTATATTTAGTCTTTAGCAAGCGTATGAAATTCGCTTGCTGGCTTTTCCTATGGCCTATTCCGTATGCTTATAGTCGCCTCTACTTAGGAGTACATTTCCCTACTGATATTTTGGTAGGCTTCTTGGTAGGGATAACTACGGCCAATGTGGGATATTGGCTCTATCTTAGAAATAGGAAAAATCCTACTTCCATAGGTTCTCAGGTGAATGACCCGCTACCTCTCCAAAAATCTTAGTCGCCAAATAAGGATTGTCAATAAAGGGATTGCGGTTGCCTTGAACTTTCTCTATCTCATTGTTGCGTTGTAGTTCCAGTGGTGAAACTTTATCTTCGGCATTCCACTTCAGCAGTAGCCCCACTCCATCGGTACTTACATGATGAAAAGGGAGGTTATACCTCAGATACATATACATAAGCATACGTGCTACATCGCCCTTATATTCATCACCAGGATACCATGCCTTCCCCTTATTTTCTCTGCTTGTAACGCCATGTCCTTCGGTAAAGGGGAGATTACCACGGGAGGAGTTGACACCACTGTCTATATATTGCAAATGGTGCAAATCACCTAAGGGTTGGTCAGGATCCCCATATTTTTTGATATGGCTCTGTGGGTAGATGTGTTCCGTATTGACACTTCCATTGGGCTGGTTTCTTTTCTGTACTTCACTCTTGGAGCGGCTCTCTCCTGTATATACCAAGAGTATATTTCCAGTTTTTTTAGGATCTTGGTTGGCCTTTTCCAAATAGGGGTGGCGATTTCCATAAGAAATAAAATGAGAGTGCTTGGCAATGGTCAGCACAGCCAAATCTTCTTTTAGCTCATCCCCATTTTTGGTAAAATCCACTGACTGATAATAATACTTGAGTTTGGCAGGTACTACAACCTTTTGGTAATTCTTAGCAGGACGAGGCTGGTATTGAGCTTTTTCCTGTGCCAAGTGTTCTATCCTTTGATAAGGATCTTGGGCTTTCTTTTGAGAAAACTCCTCTCCTTTACAAGCAATAAAGGCAAGGAAAAGAGAGCCAATGAGTAATAAATCTTTCATAATCGGGTATTTAGTTGTCATTAAGTCTGATACAGAGTATTTCTTTGGTATGAGGGGTAGGGCGGAAACGTTCGTCAGCACGCCTGCCTACTACCCATAGGATTTGGTCGGTGCTATCGGTTAGTAGCCATTGGTTTTCCTTGTCATAGAGCGAATATTTCTCATCCTTAAAGTACTTGCGTAGTACCTTCTTCTGTCCTCCCATTCCATAAGGAAAGAAAAGATCTCCTTCCTTGCGCTTGCGTAGGCATAAGGGGAATTGTATCTTTTCCTTGTCTATATAAATAACCTCTGCCCCAGAGGGTTCCGCCTGACTGACTTTTTCCCAACTCAGGGCAATAGGAAAGTCAATCGCTTGGTCTGTCTCCTGCAAATAGAAAGCAGGGGAAGGAGTTTCATGGATTTCACTGATAAGCCACTGTCCTCTGTTGGAGAGCAACCGATGGGTATCGGAGGCAAGGTACTTACCCGTAGAGGCTTGCAAAAATCGTTCCAAAGCATTTACATCGGTAAATCCATAGGGAGAAAGCAGCTCGTGCAGCAAAAATCGCCTATGTGGGTGAGTTCGGAGCTTCTCTATGAGAAAGACAATAGGGTTGCCCATTGTAAAACATTCCTTTCGGTATTGAGAAATGCTCTCTTGCAGAAAGTCATAGGTGAGTTGTAGGAGAGATTGCGTTTTCTCAAAATTCTTAAAGAAAAGTGGGTGAACCTCTTTTAAGATAGGGGAGAGGTGGTGGCGTATCTTATTGCGGGTATAAGCATCCGAACTATTGGAGCTATCCTCCCGCCAACAGATGTGGTTCTCTGTGGCAAAGGCATGTATTTCCTCTCGCGAAAAAGGAAGTAAGGGGCGCAAAATAGCCCCATTTTGGGCAGGTATGCCTAAAAGCCCCTTGAGACCTGTACCACGAGAAGTGTTGATTAGGAATGTTTCCCAAGAATCATTGGCCTGATGAGCGGTTAGCACATAGTCGTAGCCTTTCTCCTTACGCAGAGTCTCAAACCACTCATAGCGTAAGACACGAGCGGCCAATTGGGTATTCAGTCCATGGGCTTTGCCATAGGCTTTAGTCTCAAATCGTTTCACGGCTAAGGGTGCGGAGAGTTGGTGGGAAAGAGCCTCTACAAACCGCTGATCGCCTTCGCTTTCCTCCCCTCGTAGTTGGAAGTTGCAATGTGCCATAAGGAAAGGAATATCCAACCCATGGAGCAGATGAGCGAGTACCACACTATCAATTCCTCCACTAATGGCAAGGATGATTTTCTTTTGCCATAGGAAGGGGAAGTTTTGTTGGAGATGATTTTGGAAAGATGCTAACATAGGGAAGTATATTGAATAAAAAAGCTCTCAGAAAAGTTCTGAGAGCTTAGTGCGGGTGATAGGACTCGAACCTACACACCTCACGGCACCAGATCCTAAGTCTGGCGTGTCTACCAATTTCACCACACCCGCGTGTGATTTTTAAGACATTGCAAAGGTACAACTATTTTTTGAATTGGCAAGAAAAAATCAATTATTTTTTTAATTATTTTATAATTTGCTAATAATGAGTTTATTATGTTGAATTATAATAACATCTTCATAGCCTTTCTAAGACCTGCAATGAGCCTATCTATCTCCTCCAAGGTATTATAAACAGCAAAACTAGCGCGTATAGTACCTGGAATGTGATAAAAGTCCATGACAGGTTGGGCGCAGTGGTGACCTGTACGTACAGCTATCCCCATTTGGTCAAGGAGTGTTCCTACATCGTAAGGGTGAGCACCATTGACATTGAAAGAGATGACTCCTGCCTTATGTTCTAAATCATGTGTGCCATAGATAGTAATCCCGCCTAAGGCGTGAATTTGCTCATGGGCATACTTTAGGAGCACATGTTCATGGGCGGCAATATCAGCCATACCTAAGGAGTGCATGTAGTCAATAGCAGTCCCATAAGCAATACCGCCACAGATGTTGGGAGTTCCTGCTTCCAACTTATAAGGTAAGTCCGCATAGGTAGTCCCTTCAAAGCAGACAGTTTTGATCATATCCCCGCCGCCCTTATAAGGGGGGAGTTTCTGGAGCCATTCTTCCTTCCCGTAAAGAAAGCCAATGCCTGTGGGGGCGTACATCTTATGTCCTGAAGCGACATAGAAGTCTGCATCTAAGTCTTGTACATCTATAGCAAAGTGCGGACAACTCTGTGCACCATCGATAAGGGTTACAGCGCCTACACTATGGGCTAGAGTGATGATTTCTTTTACAGGATGCACATTGCCTAAGGCATTGGATACATGCTGACAGCTTACTACCTTGGTATGTTTTGAGAGCATAGCCTTAAAGTCCTCCATAAGAATCATTCCCTCCTCATCTACAGGAATAGGGCGTACGAGGGCCCCTGTACGCTCGGCAAGTAGCTGCCAAGGAACAATATTGCTATGGTGTTCGGTGGTCAGTACCAAGATTTCATCACCTTCCTTTAGGAAAGGTGTTAGGCAGGTAGCTACCAAGTTGATACCCTCGGTGGTGCCACTGGTGAAGAGTACCTCAAAGGATTTGTTGGCATTGATATGCTTCTGGAGTTTTTGGCGAGCCACTTCATAAGCCTCAGTAGCCTCTTGGCTGAGGGTATGTACTCCTCGGTGAATATTGGCATTGTAAGTGGTGTAGAAGTTTACAATACTATCAATGACTTGTTGAGGCTTTTGGGAAGTAGCCCCATTGTCAAAATATACTAGAGGATTCCCTCCTATCTTTCGTTCCAAGATAGGGAAATCACGACGAATTTCAGAGATAGATTTCATAAGTGAATAATAAAAAAGAAAAATGCAAAAAAGGTGCTATCTACAATCAGACGGCACCTTACTTGTTACAGAAAGTTATAAACATTATTTCTTATGTCTTGGTTCAGAGGAAACAGTAAGTTTTTTTCTTCCTTTAGCTCTACGACGTGCCAATACTTTACGTCCATTTGCTGTGGCCATACGCTCTCTAAAACCGTGTTTATTTCTTCTTTTTCTCTTGGAAGGTTGAAATGTTCTTTTCATTGGATTGAATATTAATATCTTAAATTAAACGTTTACTTGCTTTTAGTATTCTAAAGCTCCCATAAAAGAAAGCGGGGCAAAGGTACTATTATTTTTTGGAATGTACAAGTGTTTTTAAAATCTTTCTTTAAAAATTTGTGGGATTGGAAATATTATCCTATTTTTGACCTTCCTAATATCTTGTCTTTATGGAGTTGTTACTCAAGTATTTCCCAGAGCTTACCCCTACACAATTGGCACAATATACTCAAGCTGTAAGCCTTTACAAGGAGTGGAACGCACGTATCAATGTGATTTCTCGCAAGGATATGGAGCATTTTGTGCTACATCACCTCCTACACTCCTTGGGCATAGCCAAGATACACCCTTTCTCGGCAGGGCTAAAGGTATTAGATGTAGGCACAGGCGGTGGCTTTCCCGGGATTCCACTGGCGATTCTTTACCCAGAGGTGTCTTTCCACTTGGTTGATTCCATAGGTAAGAAGATAAGGGTGGTGCAGGAAGTAGCTACCGCTTTGTCTCTTACTAATGTCACCTTCCAGCAGGCACGTGTAGAGACCCTTGAGGGACAATATGACTATATCGTAAGCCGTGCGGTTACTCAAATGGCCGACTTCTATAAGCTCACCAAACACCTGCTTAAGCCTGTGACCAATAAGGGTGATAAAAGAGGGATTCTTTACCTAAAAGGGGGGGATCTTACTGAAGAACTAGCGGCTTTTCCTTCAGCTACCATCTATAACCTTTCAGAGGTCTTTGAAGAAGATTTTTTTGAAACTAAGAAAGTAGTGGTGTTATAGTACTAATGATCAATAACTAATCATAATAAGAGATCTCTCTTTTTTGGGTATAGAGAACCTCACTGCCACTAAGGCAGGTTTCTTGGATGTAGTTGTGATGGGTGTCATATTCGTATTTTTTCATAAGACTAATGGTTACAAATTGTCTTTCAAGTATTCAAAAACAAAATACTCTTCATCAGAGAAATAATGTAGTATTTGCTGTGATAGGTTGATATATCCAATATCCAAACCTATATGTTGGGATATCTTTTCATCCAATTCTGCCTCAAAAAAAGCCTCTACTCTAATGAGTTCTACGCAGATACCAAAGTCTAAAAAGGGCAATATAATAATGTCAGAAGGCTTTGTTTGCTTTGCTATCTTCTCAATAATCCAGTTTCTGATACTATATTTGTCATACTTTTCTCCTATACAATATCTATCATTGTATCTTTGGTAATTTTCTTCTGTATAGCGTATATGTGTTGAGATAAAATCATAGAACTCTTGCAGCTTATCCGCAGTAACAACCTCTATAAAGGTGCAATCTTTGTGAGATTTGTATTTGGTTTCTATCCTTTCTTTAGCTAATGCTTTTCTCTTGGCTTCTAAAGTATTCATCTTGCTTATTAGGGGACAAATAGTTCATAGAGGCATATTCTATACCCATTAGGATCTCTTATATACAGATATTTTCCCACAGGGATATCATAGTCATTTTCTATAGGAATATTATTGGTCAGAAGTTGTTGTTTTATAGAAGCAATCTCTTCTACTTGTATAGAAAACAACAAGTCTAATTCATCGCCTTTCTTTCTATGAGCAATACTTTCAAGGGTGCCCTCATAGAGGTGTAGATAGATAGAAGGCTCTCTAAGCAACAAATCTTTGGAAACAACCACAAAGCTCAATTTGCAATAGAAATCAATCGTTTGCTCTTTGTCAATAGTAAGTATGGGGACTACGAATTTAATCATTTTGAGTATCTTTGCTTAAGTTGAAGTTCCTCAATAGTTACTTTTCTTCCTTTCTGTTGAATAGCCTCATCTATTATTACAAAGTATTCCAACTCAGAATTCAAAACTCCTTTTATTTCTCCCTAAAGAAAATATCCAAAGGTACGCCTTCAAAATTGAACTTCTCACGGAGCTTGTTTTCTACAAAACGGCGGTAAGGATCCTTGATATATTGGGGGAGGTTCGCAAAAAAGACAAACTGAGGTAGGTCAGTAGGTAGCTGCATACAATACTTGATCTTGATATACTTTCCTTTGGTAGCCGGTGGAGGAGTAGCCTCGATGATGGGGAGCATGTACTCATTGAGCACAGAGGTTTTGATACGCTGGCTGCGGTTGTTATACACCTCTACTGCTTTTTCTATCGCTTTGTAGATACGTTGTTTGGTAAGGGCAGAGATAAAGATAATAGGCACATCGGTAAAAGGGGCGATAATCTTGCGAATCCCCTCCTCAAAGTGCTTGGTGGTATGAGTGTCTTTTTCTACTAAGTCCCATTTGTTGACTAAGATAACCACACCTTTCTTATTACGCTGTGCCAGCCAGAAGATATTGGCATCTTGTCCCTCGAAACCACGGGTAGCGTCTACCAAGAGTAGGCATACATCGGAGTGTTCTATAGCACGTACTGAACGCATCACCGAGTAGAACTCCAAATCCTCTTTGACCTTTGCCTTGCGGCGAATACCAGCGGTATCCACTAGATTGAACTCAAACCCAAAACGATTATAACGGGTATCAATAGCATCACGAGTGGTACCCGCTATGTCAGTAACAATATAGCGCTCCTCTCCTATAAGAGCATTGATAAAAGATGATTTACCTGCATTGGGGCGCCCCACTACAGCAAAGCGAGGTAGGGTTACTTCCTCCACTTTTTCCTCCTCAGGGAGTATTTTTACTACGGCATCCAAGAGTTCGCCTGTGCCACTACCATTGACACTGGAGATAGGAAAAATCTCTTCAAACCCCAAGGCATAGAACTCATTGGCATCCATAGCCCGCTTGGTATTATCTACTTTGTTTACGGCTAGGAATGTAGGTTTCTTGCTACGGCGCAGCAGCTGGGCAATCTCCTCATCGGTACCCATAATACCGCTTTTCACATCTACTAAAAAGATGATGGCATCGGCCTCCTCAATGGCAAGATTCACCTGCTTATCTATTTCTTTTTGGAACACGTCATCGCCTCCTGCTACATATCCTCCTGTATCAATCACAGAGAAATCACGTCCATTCCAGTCGGTTTTTCCATAATGGCGGTCACGGGTCACCCCACTGATGCTATCTACGATAGCCTCACGGCGCTGAACAAGACGGTTGAAAAAAGTGGATTTGCCTACATTAGGGCGTCCTACAATGGCTACAATGGCACTCATTTTTAGAATTTTAATTTATTAGGGTCGTTTCGGTTATCCCAAAATGTTACAATGACGATCTCTGTTAAGTCTTCATTGATTTCATAGATTCTGTAGAATAGAGAAAAATGGGAAAACACAATAATCTGCCTTACCTCTCTGTCTTCAGGTCTTTCTTTTCCTATTTTGGGGTAAGAACTTAACTTAGAGGAGGCTTCTTTTATTTTGGCTCTTATTTTTTTGGAATACTCATTGGATTGGTTATGTTCGTTCCAAAAAATCAAAGTATCATAATATTGTATTTTAGCAATAGCAGACCAAGTAACTTTTACTTTCTTTCCCATTGCATGATAATATTTTCAGCTTCTTGATCTACTATAGCATCATCAAAAACAAGACCTTTCTCAGCTTGCTCGGTTCCTTTCTTAATAGAATCAAGTACTCTCTGAGGGAGTCTTTCAGAAGAGGGTGGGGTCTCTTGTGTCTCTAATGCCAAAAGAATATCTTCAGAAACATCTTTAGTTAATTGAACAGCAGTTTCAGTATTCATAGGTCTATTTTTTTGCAAAGGTAGTCAAAAAAATAAACATAGCAATAAAGTCGTAAGAAATTCTGATTTTTTTGAGGAAAATTCGTTATATTTGTCGCGTTATAGAAAGGGAACTTTTAAAGTTGATTTTATGAGAAATTTGTTTGTCCTTTTCCTGTTTTTCTCTCTCAAAGTTTCTGCACAACACTTTGAGCAGTATTATAATCAAGAAACACATACGTATCAGTATAAAAATCCTTTCTTATACATCATAGCACCACGAATGGCCTATACCTATACTCATCATAAGAGCTTGGGGTTCACTGGAGTTACCTTTATGATGCCACCTAGGGAAGGAGGAGTGGGATTTTACGGGGGAACACACTTTACCACAGAGAAGGGCAGGCTCAAAGTGATTCCAGAAATAGGAGCAGAAATATATGCCTTAATCATAGGATTGGGACTTTCTCTCAATACCCAAGCGATACAGCCTAAAGTAGGAATTACTTTTATCAATTATGTACGATTGGATATAGGGTATTCCTTTCCTTTTGTAAAAGAACCTATATGTAAGGGAGTTACATTGTCTATTATTATCAATGCTTTTGACTTAAACAAATGATGAAAACAAAAATACTTTTATTACTGGCTTTCTTTTCTTTAGGAGGCTTTATACAGGCTCAAAATAACCAGCTTGAAGGTTTCTACCAAGGGCGTAAGTGGG
This sequence comes from uncultured Capnocytophaga sp., assembly GCF_938029845.1. Classification (GTDB taxonomy): domain Bacteria; phylum Bacteroidota; class Bacteroidia; order Flavobacteriales; family Flavobacteriaceae; genus Capnocytophaga. The sequence goes on along the minus strand of NZ_CALHGG010000101.1, from coordinate 11,466 downwards.
GGCTTTTCTTGCTCTCTGATAAGAAGTTCTTACTATGGAATCCCTTGGCAGGGGTAAAGGGAGACTACCAAGTACAAAAAGATGGGATGATATGGTTGCAACCTCAGAAAGAACCGCTTTTTCTGGTCTATGCGCGCAATGATAAGGACTTATCCAAGGATAAAATACGGGTGGAGCTGGTGAATTTTCAGCTGGGAAAGAACTATATTCACTTGGAGAGGGGCGGATATTACTCTGTTTCCAACGAAGATAATGATTTGGTACATACTTTTGATAGAAAAGAGGTAGGGAAATCTATTACTTTTATAGGGGAAAGCCTCTTTGAAGAATACAATAAGAAGTTTGTAGGCATAAAAAATGCTTACGAAGTAGGTATGAATCCAGCTTATAATGATTATATCGTTTTCTGTCATAGTTATTCTCTATATCAGGGAGAAAGTATAGCTGCTTTTACCAATAAAGATGGAATGGAGATACTTCTTTTAATGAACGAAGAAGAAACCTTAGAAAAGAATAAAGAAGCACTTGCAAAAATACGTTCTAATATAGAAAAAACACCATTAAAAGAAATAAAAAACTATATTTATATTAGGAAAAAAGATGAAAATGAAAAAGAAATGTTGAAGGTGGTACAATCTCAATTAGGGATAGAGGAATCCAATACTATCTTTAGAGAAAAATATGAAAGAGAAGGTACCTCTCCCTATGAATATATGGGGAAAATTACTTATGATAAAGAAAAAAATATATATAAAGAGGCGGAACGAGATCGGACATATCACAAATATGATCTTATAGATACAAAAAAATCAGAAATAGATATGAAGAAACTAAAAATAAAAATCTCACCATTGTTTTCTGAATAATGACTAAAATGCTTATGAAAACAAAAACACTTTTATTGCTGGCTTTCTTTTTTGTAGCCAATATTCTTTTAGCTCAGGATAGAAAGCTAATAGAGAGCTATAAGCAACCCGAATCGGGTATTATGCTTTTCCCGAATAAGACTTTTGCCGCTTGGACTTATATGACGATTATTCGGGGCTATTACCAAAAGAGACCCGATGGGGTCTACTTATTAAAGCCTCAGAGAGAACCCTTGTTCTTGGTATATGGGTATCATAATGATTCCATTGGGAAGGATAAGGTGCGTATTCGTTTTGTCAATTTTGAAGAAGGGAAGAACTACATTCAGTATGAAAGTGGAAAAACTTATAGTGTGTTCAATGATCACCCTAACTGTTTTTCTCACGAGTATATACATACCTTTGACAGAAAGGAGGTAGGCAATACACTTACTCTCATACATCATATAGGATACTATGATGAAGAGGTGTCTTATTTATTTGAAGAAGAGGGGATTAAGAACACATTGCAATTTGACTTGGGAGCGTATAATGATTTCTTGATTTCCTATGATAAACTTAGTCGTGAGAAGGCAAATGTAGTGCTCGTACCTATGGAGTTAGAAGGGGAAAATGGGGCTTTTTTTCATAGAGGGAAATGGTCAGAGGAGGAACTAAAAATGGTCAAAGAAAGATTGAAGGAAGTACCTAAAGAGCATCTCAAAAGGTTTTTTGTTCCTAAAGAAAAATCAAAAGATATAAGTCAGGAGTCTATCTCTTTCCTTTATGCAGAGAACATAGAGCCTCCTACGGCACTTCTTGTCCTAAAGAAAGATGGGAGAGTAGTGGGGGGTAGTTATACTTCAAAACCTTTTGAAGATGAAGAAGTTAGGCTATACTTGCAGGTCAAGACACAGGGAAGTATCACAGACCCGAAGCAGCTCAAGGTAGCGCCTAAAGCCATCTTTGTCTCAGAATGTGAATGATCTTCCCCAAGAAGAGAAATAATGGCTAATTAGCTAATATTCAGAGAAATTGTAATTGCAAACAGTTGAAAGATAAAATTTTAAAACTAATATCATGAAAACAAAAATACTCTTATTGCTGACTTTCTCTTTTATAGGAAGCCTTGTATATGCCCAAGAAAAAGATATTTCAGGCAATTACAGAGGGCGTGGAGGGGGTATTATGCTCTTGCCTAACAAATTATTTGTCCTTTGGGGCTATATGACAGCTGTACCAGGGAGTTATGAGGTTCAAAAGGACGGTATCATCCTCTTTAAGCCGAAAAAGGAACCGCTATTTGTCGTGTATGGGCAGCGGAATGACTCTATTGGGAAAGACAAAGTCCGTATTCGTTTTGCCAATTTTCAGCATGGGAAGAATTATATCCGATTTGAACATGGAAAGACATACTCAGTTTTCAATGACAACCCTAATTGCTTTTCTTCTCGCTATGTACATACCTTCTCAAGGGAAGAGGTAGGAAATTCCTTTTCTCTGATTGCAGATCTGAAAACATTCGGGTTTGCTCAACTTTTTGGAGAACTAAAGAATACCTATCAGATTGACTTACAGGATAATAATGACTTTCTTATTTCCTATCAGAAACTTTCAGAATACCAGATAGATGGGGCAGGCGCTTTGGTAACCAAAGAGGGCTATGAGTGTTTGCTCTTCTTTAACCAAGCTGATGTAGAGAGAAGTAAGCAGCTTATATGGGAACTCAAAAAGGAAATTGATAAAATACCTATGAAAGAGCTGAGAAAGGTGCTTTTTGCAAAGGAGAAGTCGGAAGACCAAGGGGACAAGGAGCTTAAAGACTTCCTCAGTATCTCCAACTTGGAAGAGCCTAAGGCGTTTTTTATGAATGTAAAAGAGGGGAGTGTGAAGCCCGATCCTATTAATAAGGATTTTTTAACCTATGATAAAGATAAAAATATCTATAAGGATACCCTGAATGATATTCGGTATTATAGGTTTGACTTTGTACAACCCAAGTGTTATCAGACAGACCCGAAGCAGCTCAAAGTAGCTCCTAAAACCATTTTTGTATCTGAATGTGAAAAACCTTCTGAAAGAAGGATATATCAATAATTATCGCTTATGGATGAAATAGTTTTTAATAGAATCATTGTCCTACTGTTTTTTGCCATTTCAGTAGGACTTACATATCTGATTATCAGAAAAAGCAACCGTAAGGCTCAGGATAAAAACAAAGCAAAAGCGGGTTGTTTTACCGCCTTCTTTATCTGGGTGCCTATCTCCCTATTGGTGGGGCTTACCCCCTTTATGCTGCTCTTAGGGGTAAGTACTGTGAAACAACTCTACCAACTGGCTTCCGATAGTGACTTTAAGCCCTATACCGCTCAGGTGGTAAGTTATGAGGATACCTATACGAGTGAGGAAAGAGATTCAGATGGACGCACAAGATATGTAGAAATGGGTACCCCTGTGGTTACTTTTACCATAGAATCAGGGCAGGAGTTGGAGCGGGCACTGCCTTTTGCCTCAGAGATAAATGGAGAGTCCTCTTATAACATTCGCTATAAGACCTCCACAGATGAGATCATCGTTACAGATGTCTTTATTGTAGTGAAAACCATTGGGGTGATTATATTTTTCGTTATTGCAGTTTTCGCTTATTGGGGGATTTACGGCTACCTGACCGACCGACCGATGAAGAATTACGGCAACTATCTGGCCTACGGGGTGCTCTATGGGATCATTCTCACTATGACTATGGGGCTATGTGCGGGGCTTATCTTTGCAGTGCTTACCAAAGAATTATCCCTATGGTGGCAAGTCGTTTGTATATTTTTTGCGGTGTCACTTACTCCGGTCATTATACAGATTTTTCGCCCCATGTTCCGCTTCATGTTCCGCTCCAAAGTTAGAGACCCTCTAAAACAAAAGCGTAAAACTACTTATCGCAAGGATTATTAGTGCGTATCAAGGGTTAGAAATTTTTCTGTAATCTAATTCGTTGAGGGTCAATAAATGGCATCTTATGTAGAGAGGTAATTTGTTACCTCTTAGAAGGTTAGCAAATAACTTTTTTACTGTTGATTTGTATTAAATGCTAAAAACTAAAAAATAATAAATAAATATGACATAAATAAAAATAATTTCTTATATTTGCGCCGAGAAGCAAATACTTGTTTTTCATAAAGAAATTAGCTCTGATAAAACATTTATTGTATAATAAAAATTTATAGAATGAGAGATTTAACAAAAATGACTAACATTGAGGACTTGCGTGTAGTATGTAAGCGCAATGTGCCTAAGATGTTCTATGAGTATGTGGATACCGGTTCTTGGACACAGGCCACTTACCGCGAGAATGTTTCTGACTTTAATCCTATCAAGTTCAAGCAGAAAATCTTGGTGGATATGGATAATCGTACCCTTGAGACCACACTATTAGGACAAAAAGTGAAATTCCCTGCGATGACTGCTCCTGTGGGCTTTATGGGAATGATGTGGGCTGATGGGGAAATCCATATGGCTAAAGCAGCTCAGAAGTTTGGAATTCCTTTCACCCTCTCTACTATGTCCATCTGCTCCATTGAAGACTTAGTGGAAGCAGGTGTAGAACCTTTTTGGTTCCAGCTCTATGTGATGCGTGATCGAGAGTTTATGAAAGACCTCATTCGCCGTGCCAAAGAAGCTAAGTGTTCCGCTCTTATGGTAACGGTAGACTTACAAGTACTTGGAAACCGCCATCGTGATATTAAGAATGGACTTTCTACCCCTCCGAAGTTTACCATTCCTAATATAATCAACCTTTCTACTAAAATTCCTTGGGGCTTGCGCTATGTGTTTGGTAATCGTCGTTGGACGTTCCGTAACATCGCTGGTCATGCTAAGAATGTATCTGACCTTTCTTCACTCTCTTCTTGGACAAAAGAACAGTTTGACCCAAGTCTTAGCTGGAAGGATATAGCTGAGATTAAGGAACTTTGGGGAGGTCCTATTATCCTCAAGGGAATCATGACCCCAGAAGATGCACAAGAAGCTGTAAAATACGGAGCTGATGCCATCATCGTTTCCAACCATGGTGGTCGTCAGATGGACGATACGATTTCTTCTATCAAAGCCTTACCAGATATCGTAAGTGCCGTAGGTAGTCAAACCGAAGTATGGATAGACTCAGGTTTCTATACAGGTCAGAACATGCTTAAAGCATGGGCTTTGGGTGCTAAAGGTATCATGCTCGGCCGTGCTCCCGTATACGGATTGGGTGCATACGGAGAAGAAGGGGTAACTCGTGCCCTACAAATCCTCTATGATGAAATGGATACCACTATGGCCTTCTCAGGTCATCGCAATATCCAAGACGTAGATAAGAGCATTCTTGTAGAGGGTACCTACCCACTACCTACCAGAAAGTAATTGTCATAATGTATAAAAAGGATAGCCCCAAACCGAGCGGTTTGGGGCTATCCTTTTAATGAGCTAATGAACTAATTTGACAATGAGTCAATTGGCTAATTGACTAATTAGTTAATTTCAACAAACGTCTTGCTGCATCAGAAGCCGCAATAAGTCCACCAGCCGACATGATAATGTCTTTCAGTACCAAGCGTCCAGCTCCTGATAGGTAAGGGAAGCCATGGTTAGGGGTAGGCATATCTCCTCCTAAGTTAGGTACATATACCTCTGGGGTAGTGATAAGGAACGAAAGGGTAACGATAGACATACCAAAAGTAAGTAATCCACCGATAAGCCCGATTTTAGGAGACCAAACACCTAAAAGAGTAAGCAAACCAATTAGACAGATGAACGCTCCTAAGCCATAAGAAAAGATATAGGTGTTGTTCTGCTTATGCCATTCTATATTGGCAGCCACCATTTTCCCCTCTGGGTTCTTGTGTAATTTGTATTCTGCTACTTCTTTACCTTTGTTAGCCTCTCCTGTAACACCATTCTCATCAATAGCGGTTTTACCTGAGTTAGCATAGAAGAAACTCATAAAAGGGCTATTGGTAACAAAGGGAACAATCCCATCGGCTTCGTATTGACATACTTTGAGCCCTCCAATCCACGCCATTACGATAAAGATCGCAATGCGAATAAAGTTGATAAACTGTGACTGTAATCCAGCCAATTTTTCTAATAATTGTTGCATATGACTATGTATTATTTTCAGGATGCAAAAGTACAAAGCATTTTCCAAATAAGAATGGATTTTTTTGCCACAAACATAGATTATTTTGCCACAATCGAAATTCCTACACTTTCCCTAAATTGCTTGGGGGAAACCCCTACTTCCTTCTTGAAGTAGCGGCTGAAGTAGAAAGCATCCTCAAAGCAGAGTTCAAAGGCGATTTCCTTGACCGACTTATGGGTGAGATGCAGTAGCTTTTTCGCCTCCAAAACCAAGCGTTCCCTTAGCAACGCTGAAGGAGTCTTCCCATAATACTGCTTGATACGCTTGGAGAAAGCACTGATTGAAAGGTGATAGGCCTCAGCATAGAAGCTGATATCCTTTTCCTTGAGAAAGTTGGTCTCCAAAAGCTCTTGAAAATTGGCCACGGGGTTTTGCAAAGGGTTCTCTTCTTTTAAGTGGCTCAAAAAATGCTGCTTTTCTCGGCTTCCGATAGCCAAGATCAGTTGCAAGTAGCTCTTAAGCACTGCAATTTGGTAAGGATTGGAGTCTGAAGCAATAGCTTGCATTTTTTTCAAGAGACGCTCCAATTCTCCAAAAACCGCCTGAGAGACCTCAAAGTGGGGTTGTTGGTATATATTGTTGAATAATAAGCCGTTACAAGCGACTTCCTTCTTGTGGTACTCTATACAATAGAAATCTCCATGGAAGGCAATAAAGTCCATTTTGGGTGCTGTTTCTTTCCATTGGAAATACTGGTAAGGGGAGAGGAATAGCAGGGAATAGCCTTGGGAAGTATAGTCGTTGAAGTCGACACTAAAGAGGCTATCCCCCTGTAAGAGAAAGATATAGTATAGGGTCGTGTGAGCTCCTTGGACAAAATCCTCAGGGGTAGCATTGTTGATATGAATATTTTGGTAAGTCATAAAATAATGGGCTATCAGGCTACAAAATTAAGAAAAAATGAGTATATTTGTCGCAAAAAAAATAGGTTTTTATGAAATATGTTTTATATGGAATATTAGTGCTGACTATAATGCAGCATAGTAGGGCACAATACCGTAAGATACAGCTTACCGATGCCAAGCAGGTGGAACACCTCAAGATGGAAAAACGATGGAATACCCGTTGTAAATATGACGAAGGGTTTATCTATAACAAGGATTATATGATTTATCAGGCTTGCGATACCGCAGTTACTTTCTATCCCGATAGGAAGACCTTCCAAATAAAAAAATGGAATTATGGTTTTGCAGTGGATAAAAATGGAGTCTATTATCAGGGACAATTCATAAAAGTGGATACTACAGGATTTAAGATATTAGCAAGTCGAGAGATTAAGGAGATAGAGGGCTATGTACATGGCATTGATAGCTATTATTGGCGTACCAATGGGGGCGTATTCTTTGGAACAAAGCGGCTTTCTGTTTCTGACCCTCAGACCTTTGAGGCGCTTACTTATTGCTATTTTAGGGATAAGAATCACGTATATTATTATGATCAAATCATCGAGGGGGTGGCCACTAACCTCGTTAATGAAGAACTCAGTAGAGGCGAACTCCTCAATGAGGGTAAAAATGTCTATTATAAGGGGAAGCGTCTCTATCATAAAGGAGAGGCGGTAGAGCAAGTATCCTCCATGATCTTCAAAACGTCTAAATATGTGTTGGGTTACAATGGTTGGGAAGATGAGCAAACTCATTCCATATTGGTAGAATTGCATTCAGAGCCATTTGATATCCCAACCCTTAGAACACTTTCAGACTCTTATCTGATAGACAAGAATCATCTGTATTATATTCCTCCCTCTTATCCTGTACGAGATGAAGGATTCAGAGTACCTGTTTCCAAGGAAGAGCTCTCCTCAATAAGGGTATTTACCAAATTTGTTGTAGTAGGTTCTACTGTTTATTATGAGAGAAAGCCTGAAAAACGATACGATGCAGCTACTTTTGAGGTCATTCCAGCACATCAGTACTATCAGTACGATAAGAAAGGAATCTATAATTGGGACTATAAACTACCTTTTCGCTATACAAAGCGTCCTGAATATGGTAAAAATCTTTTCTTTATAGATGAAAAAGACCTCTTTATCTATGAAAATCAGGCTTATTATCGAGGCTATGAAGATAGTCTATATGCAAAAAATCTTACTTCCCAACAGATAGAGATACTCAAACAAGGAAAGACCTCGCTAAAGGATTTGTTATCTCCTCATAAGGAACTCCTTCAAAAAGAGCAAGAGTATGACTATAATCTTTATAAAGCGGACGGACATATCTATATAGGAGAGAAGCTACAAAAAGGTGTAGATGCAGCTACCTTTGAGTACTTAACGGATTATTTTTATAAGGATAAAAATCGCATATACTACTATGACAGATGGAGTGAGAAAGAAGCACATTTTTTGATGGTAGAGGGGTATGATGTAGCTACACTTAAGGGAGATTCCAATGGGTTTATGATGGATAAGGATTATTACTATTATGGCACTACAAGGCTTTTTAAAAATAAAAATGTAGAGGTTTTAGCACGCTATACAGGCTACCGTATGGGATGTAGTCAGGATCGCACCCCTACTACCGACTATTATCTTTTTAAGAATACCGAGGGGTATTGGCTCGCCGAGTTAGGTGACGAAAATGTAATCCGCTTTTTGGGTACAGAACTGAAAAAGGACCAATGGACAGATTGACTAATGACCAACTCAAAACTAAGAACTCAAAACTCAAAACTCTTATGAACCGTCTTTTACTTTGTACTCTATTACTTGTCTCTTGCGCTAGATCTCTTATGGTTAGGTATCAAACGCCTATAATGGGTGCTTTTGATCCCATAATTGTAACCGATGCAGATACAACAGCTCAACAACTTCACTCTGGGAAGTGTAAGTATGTGCCTGAGACTTATATAATCAATAAGGAATATATAGCCTATCAGGATTGTGATACGATTAGAAGACTTGTAACGGCTGATTTGGCTTCTTTTAAGAGAAAAGGGGGCTTTGCTATAGATAAAAATGGAGTGTATTACAAGGGAAACCTTATCTGTACTGATACCATAGGCTTTAAGATCTTAACATACAAGGATAACCATGGTTATCTTTGGCGTACAGATAAGAAAATCTTCTTTGGCAAAGAAGAACTCTCTTTGGCTGACCCCACCACTTTTGAACCCATAGGAGAAGCTTGGGGTAGCTATTTCAAGGATAAAAACAACCTCTATTACTATGACCAAAAGGTAGAAGGTGCTGATATATCTTCTTTGAATGTGGAAAGAAGGTTTTTCGAAGATTTTATTTATGATAAAAATCATATATACTACCAAGGAAAACCACTCATGTACCAAGGAGAAAGTGTAGAACAACTCTCAGGTCTCTTATTCAAAACGACCAAGGAGGTACTACAAGCTGATTTTTCAGGTGAAGAGGAAGTCATTTTCACCCCTATTACAGGAGATTTTGATATTCCAACGCTCAGAGGACTTTCTTTTAATTTTATGATAGATAAGCACCATCTTTATTTAGTAGAAGAATCGTCTTATGATCAGATGCCTACCACCAAGCTTGACCTATCTAAGGTAAAGGCTTATGAGCGTTATATATACGATGGCAGGTATCTGTATAGGGGGGAGCAAAAAGTCAGGGAATATGATCCTGCTACTTTCGGAATCTTTCAGTGCTCCTATGATCTCTATCAGTATGATAAGCATGGTATCTATGCCTGGGAGAAGAAGTTACCTTTCAAGATAAAAAGAACGCCCGTATATGGCAAGAATCTCTTTAGCGTAGGAGATTATATTATCTATGAAAATCAACTATATATAACTAAAGAATATTCACTATGGCATGATCCATATGTAAAAGGACTTACACAAGAACAAGTTCAGCTACTCAAACAAGGCAAACATGTACATAGGTCACATCAGGGGAAGGTACTTTTTGTACAAGAGTCCTATGATAGCGAGTATTACAAAGCGGATAACCAATTGTATTATATGGAAAAGCCTGTACAAGGAGTGGATATGGCTACTTTTGATCCTTACTTTGCCCCTAATTTTTATCGGGATAAGAACCATGTTTATCTATGCCAAGATGGGGTTCATGTAGTAAAAGGTTATGATAACTCAACACTACAACCCGTTTTTGGGGATTTTCTTATGGATAAGGATTACCTCTATTATAAGACACAAAGGTTGTTCAAAAGCAAAGAGGTATCGCTTTTGGCTATTTACCAAGGAGATGCCTACGAGCACAAGCTACCTGATTTTTATTTGTTTAAGAATGCAGAAGGATATTGGTCTGTATGTCCTGAAAAAATGACTGAATATGAGTTTGATGACAAAGGAGATTTCTATTACTATACACAATATTTTGTAAATGTGGAGTTCTTAGGTACAGAATTTAAAGAAATACGCCAAAGTAAAGATTAACAATAACAACTCAAAATTTAAAACTCAAAACTCAAAACTATCATGAATCGTCTATTACTTTGTACTTTGTTACTCGTTGCTTGCAAGCAAAAGCCAGTAGAGCAACTCCCTACTACAGCCGAAAAGGAGGTAGTGGTACGAGATACCATGCTTGTATCCGATATCCATCGCACGGATTCCCTATGGCATTCCTTTAAGAAATATAAGCGCCCCTATGTGGAGGGCTATATCATCAATCAGGATTATGTCATCTACCAAGAAAAAAATACCCGCAAGATCATAAAACCTGATATGGCGAGTTTCGCGCGCCTTGATGTATCGAGATTAGCCAAAGACAAAAATGGGATCTATTACCAAGGGGATTTAATAAAGATAGATACCACAGGCTTTGGAGTAGTGGGCGTTATAAGTCACTATGATAAGCAGTCTGACTATTATTGGAAAGAACCTATTTGGCGAACTTATAAGCAGGCTTTTAGGGGAACAAAACCGATTGCTATCTCTGATCCTGCGACCTTTGAGTCGGTTACCAATTGTTATTTCAAGGACAAAAACTACCTATACTATTATGACCAAAAGGTAGAGGGAGCTGATGTCGCTACTCTTCAGGAAGAATCGATAGATAAGGAGTTTGTCTCCGACAAGAACAACACCTATTACCAAGGGAAACCCTTTATCTATAAAGGGGAGCGGGTACAGCAGGTATCGAATAATATATACAAAACCACTACCCATGTATTGCGCTATATTGGAGGATATGATGATGAGGAAAAGGCGGAGGATTATTTTGTGGAACTCCCTGATTATTTTGATATTCCTACCTTACGAAGGCTGAATGATTTCTATTTGATAGATAAAAATCACCTCTATTATGATGAAAATAGCTATCCGTTAGGGGACGAAGACCTTAGAGTACCCATACCCAAGGAGAATTTGAATAAAATAAAGCTGTTTAAAGTTTTTGTAACTGATGGGGACAAGCTCTACAGAGGAAAAGAGCTGCTCTCTGGCTATGATGTGGCTACTTTTGGGATTGTTCCAGGGCATTATTACTATCAGTATGATAAGAATGGGGTGTAT
>NZ_CALHGG010000100.1 GCF_938029845.1 uncultured Capnocytophaga sp. | reverse complement strand
AGTTTAATATAGACCGCTATTTAGCTGAGTATAGTTTTAGAATCAATCGCTCACAAAGCAAAGAGACTATCTTTAACAAATTAATGAAAAGAATTGTAGAACGTTCTCCCGTTTCCCAAAGTCAATTAGTATGTAGCTAAATAGACACCTCAATAATTTTATTTTAAAAACTCTAACCCCTGATAGAAATCTTTATATTCTTCCTCATAACTACTCAATACAAATATGGGAGGCTCATTTTCTGAAAGGAAAGTTAGCCAATGACCATAGGAGTAAAATACAATATTTTCTATAATATCTGGTTTTCCCTTAATGAAATTACCAATATAAAAATTTTTATACATCCATACGGTTGCGATACCATTTCCAGCAAAAACACGCTCTATTACTTTCTTATTATCTTTAACAATCATTAAGTAAATCATTCTTTCATCCCATCTTTCATTGAGCTTATCCCAATTGGAAAAGGCTTGCATATAAAAGTCAGCATTATTTATTTTTCCTTTATATGTATTATCTATATGAAGAGAGATAGGATATTCATAGTAAGCATATTTGTCCAATAAACTGTAATTGATAGGAAAAGGAATATCTATATTTTTTATCTTCACGCTTTCTATTCTTTTTATTTTTCCCGTTTGGAATATATTTCCATCCTCAATAGATGCGTAATCATATTCTTTTCCTTTATATGAGGTATCTAGTTCTTCGCTATAACTTAATAATAAACCAACATCAAAATACTTCTCTTCTATTTTTCCTTCTATTATCTCAATAGGATTGTAAGCGATCATTTCTAAATCTTTTATTAAATACGTATCCAGTTTGTCCTCTTTTATACTATAAGCATACACTGTATCAGTTTGTTTTAGGTGTAATTGTTCTAATATTTGCTCTTTGCGTTTTCCTGTTAGGGAGAAATAATATTTTTGCTTATTTATCTCTTTCTTTGTAAGGAGCGGTTCTTTTTGACTAAGCCTATAAGGTATAGAGAGATTTACGTAATATCCAAATTTTGGAAAAACACTAACTTCATTTACTTTATAAACCTTCAAGTTAGCTGGTTTCCTATTTAAATAACCATACCCTTCTTCTGAATTAGGATATATATTTACAAATTTTAAGCTATCTCTATAAAAAATACGATCAGCCGCTATAAGAGAATCTTCACTTATAATTTCTTTTTTTTCTTCCTCTTGTGAAGGATTTACCTCTGTTTTTTCCATTTTACACGCCGTGATTAGGAAAAATACACTTATTATATATAATACGTATTTCATTATATGGTACATTTTAGTGTCTATTATCTATTATAGTCAAACAAATTTAGATTGCGAATAAATAAAAGATTTATTATCTTTGCACTGTCTATGGAACTAACACTGTCACCAACAGAAATAGAGGAACTTAGAAAGCTCTAACGCAACTTGCAAGGTCGCTCGGATTATGCCTGAGTTACCTGTATTTTGATGCTTTCTATGGGCAATACTCCTATTTTTGTTGCTGATTGCTTAGGTATAGATATTTCTACTATTTATTGTTATCGTTCCTTATATCTTGAAGGAGGACTAGATAAACTCCTTGAGAATCGTTATAGAGGTTATCAAGGTCTGCTTAATATTTTTCAAATAGAATCCTTAAAACAAGAGTTACGCACACATCTTTATACAGATGCAAAACAAGTATCTCAATGGGTTAAAGACACTTTTGAAGTTACCTATACTCCACAAGGAATGGCTGATTTACTTAACAGAATTGGTTTTTCCTACAAGAAAACAACCGAAGTGCCTTGTGAGGCGGATCCTTTGAGACATAATACAAACGAGCTTCCTTTAATTTAGTTTTTTTCTTAAAGGGCTATCTAAATTTACAAAAAAATATAAAAATATTCAGTTGGGGTCTTTTGGAACCAATCTCCTTTTCCTCGCTTGGGGTCATCATCTCCCCAAGAGGCTAAAACAGCAACACCTAATTTATCCCATATAAACGCTCTTCCTTCTCTTGCAGTTCTATCATATTTACCAAAGATCTTCTCCCATTCAGTTACGGGTTTTCCTAAAGGCAAGTCTTGTCCTTTATAAGTTATTTTCTCTTCAGTGAGTACATAATCAGCCTCAAAAGGTTCATTGGGGGTATTACCCTCACATTGTAACAACCCTAATATACTGCTCAGTAATATAAATGTTGTCATTTTCATTTGTAAAATGATTTAAAATATTCAAAAATTTCTTCTGCTTTTTTTCTAAATTTATTTATTTCATCACTATGCTCATTTATATAATGTGTTATTTCATTATGAGTGTGTTCATAAACTGTTTTATCTTTTAGCTTTTCAATAGTTTTATTATTGTTTTTTATCCATACAATTATTTTTTCATCAAATTCTTTATGTATGGTATTATTTGTATTTTTTTGAGGAGGAATAAAATCCTTAGGGTGTACAAAATATGTATCAACTACATAATCTACAAATATATCTTCACTTAAAGCCTCTCTTGTTCTATCAGTTCATTGCCATAAGCGATATATTTTACCTTAGCGGTAGTGAGTTTTAAGGGAATCGTTGGGAAAAAAGTGATGTCTATTTCTTTAGTATCTTGAGGGTTATAGATATCTTGAACTCTTTTCTTTGTTGCAAAGCTGTTATATAATGAGATAGACTTGTTGTTTTGAGAAGGGTACACTTGTAATAGTGTATGCGCCGTGTCGCTGTATAGCTTCTTTCAAGCTCTCTTTTACCAAGAGTTTTAGGTTGGCATCACTTTTAAGCATATCAAAGTCTGCTTCCCAAAAGCCCGTGCCGAAGCCTTCATCAAACTTACACTCTCCCCAAGCTGTGGTAGCCAGTAGGAAGAGTTGCTGGTCAATAGAGGTCTCTAAGGTGGTCTTGGCAAGGTCGTGCTTCTCTATCAACGCCTTGAAGTCTATGGGGTTTTGTAGTAAGTGCCTTTCATTTATCTTAATTATTACAAATCAATATCTTCTTATTATTACAAATTCATCACTACCTTGTGGTAAATATAGCTTAACGGGGAATGTAGCGGCACCTCCTTCTTTTCCATATTGTATAAGAGGACTCTCTCCTTTTATATCCCAATCGATACCATTAACCTGTTTAGTGTGATTACTCCGTTCTAAGCACACTAATCTACCATCAGCATATATTTTCATCTCATAATCTTCTAAAGCAGCCATCATACCCTTGTCTTTGATAATTTCTTCTTTTTCTTCTTTGATGTACTTATTGAGGTATTCTTTATCAGAATAATTGAAAAAAGCTGTTTCTTCTTGAGATTTTTTTACTAATTTTTGCCATTGATCAACATCTCCTTTATTAAGAATTTCCCATAGCTTTTTATAATAGGCGATAACTTTTTTCTTTAGTTTATCTTTGTCCCATTTTCTAAGATCTTGCCCATTACTCCAACCATTCAGTTCATAAGGTAAATCGATTGTAAACTTTCCTTTTATTTCATAATATGGAACAGGTTTCTCCAAATTTGGAATAGGATAAGAGTATAGATACTGATATGTTCCCTCTTCTGCTCCTTCTCCCACAGCAATCTTCTGATATTTAACTAATCCTACTTTTAAGAACTGAAAGGTATCAGGCTGTATACCTCCTTTTCTCAGTTCTTCATTAGAAGAAAATAGTTTTATCCTAAACTGATAAGTACCACTCTTTAGAACAGCTTGATTAATGTTTATTATAGTATTATGCATAGACATTTCATTGTTTGTTTCTACTAAAATATCATTAATGTAAGCTTCATAACGACCAGGTATGGTAACACCTAAAGCATAAACAATTCTTTCATTTGATTTCATATTATTTTTTTGTTTAAAACTCAGTGATAATACTGTTAGAAGTATTAAAATACAATATTTATTCCTCATCTTTTTTTAGATATTCTTTTTTTTCTACAAAATAAAAGCCTTTACCACCTCCTGTATAAGGTTGCACTACACGTATCCAAGGGGTCATTTCATTACGCTTGAACATTATTTTTATTCTGAGTATAGCTAATAATTACATTGATAAAAAAAGCTATTGATGTAATAGTATAAATAATATTTTCTAATGTATGATATTTTTTATTATAATAAAAAAACCTCCAAGTCCCCGGTTCAACACAAAAACTATACTTGGAGGAGGTGTCCATATGAACGACCTGAATAAGATTTTAGGCATTTATGATATAAAAGTCAATGTTAATTGTGTAAAAGACGATGATATCTCGTTTCTTATTAAAACCGACCCTAAGCCACATAAATGTCTGTGATGCAATAATGTAACTGCTAAGGTACACGATTACAGAATTCAAAAGATTAAAGATATACCTTTTCAAAATAAATCTTGTACCTTACACCTTAAAAAGAGACGTTATCATTTTCCTAACTGTGGCAAACACTTTTATGAATCATATGATTTCGTTTCAAGGTATCTGCATAGAACTCAAAGACTGACCAAGTTTATTGCTCATTCTTTCTATGACTCGATAAACATTAAGCATGCATCTATCCGAGCTAATGTCTCTACCCCACACTGTATATAAAGTACTTGGCACTCTTAACAATTCATCTGATAGAATTGGAGAAGCTATATCAATAGATGAGTTTAAAGGTAATGTGGGAACTGAAAAGTATCAAACTATCGTTGTCGATCCTATAAAACATAAGGTATTAGATATACTATACTCCAGAAAAAGTACATGTTTGGTTGAATATTTTAAGTCTCTTGATAAGTCTAAACGTATGAATGTAAAATATTTCTCATGCGATATGAATAAGACTTTCATAGATATGGCTAAAACATATTTTCCAAACGCTAAAATAGTTATTGACAGGTACCACTTTATAAGGCAGGTATATTGGGCTCTAGAGAATGTAAGAAAGAATGTGCAAAAGAACATGTCAAAGACTCTTAGAAGGTACTACAAGCGAAGCAGGCACATCATAACGACAAGAGAATCAATTCTGTCTGAAGAAAATAAGGCAGCACTTAGACTAATGTTAGAGTATTCAGAAGACTTAAGGAAAGCACATTTCATAAAAGAGCTGTTTATCAAGCTACTTGATGAAAAATCATACTCAAAACAACGAGTACTCCTTCACGAATGGCTGCTTGAGGTAGAAAGTTCCGGTATAAAAGAGTTTAATGCAGCAATCACAGCATTCAGAAATAATTACAAATACATCTTAAATTCACTTAAGTATCGACATATATCAAATGGACCTACAGAAGGGTTTAATAACAAGATAAAAGTACTTAAAAGAATATCTTATGGTGTACGTAACTTTAAATATTTTAGGAATAGAATTTTAATGGTGACGGCTTAAAAAATGTCTGGGGACGGGGTCTTTTTGTTGTGCAAAAAAATATTTATCAGCTTTTAAATATATTCCGCCCAACAAAATGGTAAATACAAAAAATTTCAAATATAAAAAGTGGGCTGAAAAATCAACCCACCCCAACACTTGACAAAGAACCAATAATTTATGCCACTAATCAATATCTTCCTCTAAAGCTTCATAAAATTCTTCTTTTGAAACCTCTGTAAAGCCAAGTACATATATTTCATCAGGTTCTGCCGCCAAAGCACTTATATAATTATAAAATTCTTCTGCATTCATACCTGCACAAGCCTCATCTTCCGGTATAAATTTATCACGCTGCGAAGAATCAGACACTTCAACTCCCAATGCTTCTATCTTTGCCCAGTATTCGTCTTCTGTAAGAACTTCCCCATTTACTACAAAAGTATTATTATCCGACACCTTTGTTTCTTCAATGTTTTTTGAAGCTTGAACAGAATTTAACCCAAAAACTGATGACAGTATAAGTACACTGCATAT
>NZ_CALHGG010000099.1 GCF_938029845.1 uncultured Capnocytophaga sp. | reverse complement strand
GGCGAATTGCAATTCGCCCTTATAATAATCATTAGTCACTAGTCATTAGTGACTGGTCACTATAAAGTATATTCTCCAAGAACAATGCATGACCAGGAACGGAGTACCCTGCTTTGGAGCGGTTTTTGCTAAGTAAAACTTGCTCAAATCCTTCTAAGGTCATTTTTCCTGTTCCTACCTCCAAAAGCGTCCCAACAATGGCGCGTACCATGTTGCGCAAGAATCGGTCGGCAGTGATTCTAAAAATAAGCAATCCTCCTTCTTGTCGCCAATAGGCTTCTGTCAGATGACAGATATAGGTTTTGACATCGGTATTTACTTTTGAAAAACACTGAAAATCAGTATGTCTTAAAAGAATCTCGCAAGCCTTATTCATCTGGATAAGGTCAAGGGACTGATATACATAATAATGTTGCTCGTACAAGAAAGGATCTTTTTCTAAGGAAATGAAATACTGATAAGTACGTGAAATCGCATCAAAGCGAGCATGGGCATCATCTTTAACAGCGAAAATATCTTTGATAGCTATTTCCTTGGGAAGAAAAGAGTTGAGTTTGTTCACTAAGTTTTCAGGTAGGGGAGTGTCAAGATCAAAATGAGCAAAATAGTCCCTCGCATGTACGCCTGTATCAGTGCGGCCTGCCCCTACTATGGCAATTTCTGTACGTAATAGTAATGACAAGGCGTTCTCTATCTCCTCCTGTACCGAAGGTGCTTTGGGCTGTCGCTGCCAGCCTTTGTAATTTTTTCCATTATAGGAGAGTCGTATAAAATAACGCACTATGTTTGTTTTCAGTAAGTTAAAAAAGTCCTTCTATGCTTCCCTTTCCCTCACGGATAAGCTCAGGCACTCCGCTAGAAAGGTCTATAATAGTGGAAGCCACATTGTCCCCATAGCCTCCGTCTATGACGATATCTACCTTATCCTGCCATTTCTCAAAGATAAGTTCGGGGTCGGTGGTGTATTCTACAACCTCATCTTCGTCATAGATAGAAGAAGAAACAATTGGGTTACCTAGTTTCTCTACCAAGGCACGGGCTATTGTATTGTCAGGCACACGAATCCCTACGGTCTTTTTCTTCTTAAATTCCTTAGGAAGGTTATTGCTTCCTGGGAGGATAAAGGTATAAGCCCCAGGTAATGCACGTTTTAGAAGCTTAAAGGTAGCGGTGTCTATTTGTTTTACATAGTCTGAAAGATGACTGAGATCCGCACAAACAAAGGAGAAATTAGCTTTTTCTAACTTCACACCTTTAAGGTGGGCAATACGTTCCAAAGCTTTGCTATTGGTAATATCACACCCCAAACCATACACTGTATCAGTAGGGTATATGATTACTCCTCCCTCTCTGAGGCACTCCACGACCTTCTGTATTTCCCGCTCATTGGGATTTTCTGGATATATTTTGATGAATTTTGCCATAACACTTTTCGCTATTCATTTTTCATTTTTCGGTCTAAGGGCAAAATTACAATAAATAATTAAAACCATGAATTGGCGAACGTTAAAATTTTTATTTACACACATTTGATTTTCAGTATGTTGCTTTTAATTTTATCAATCGTTAAGACATATTTTGGAAAAAAACAACAGCTATCTCAAGAATAATAAATAAAAAGTCGTACTTTTGCCGAAATTTTCGTAAATGGTAACTATAGACCAACTCAAGGAACTTAGCCAACGAGTAGAACGCTTAGAAAGGTATCTCCAGATTGACAAAAAGAAGATTGAAATTGCCAATGAAGAGGAGAAAACCTTAGCACCTAACTTTTGGGATAACCCAAAAGAAGCACAGCTATTGGTCCAAAAGATTCAATCCCAAAAGAAATGGGTAACCGATTACGAAAAGGCAGTAGAAATGGTGGAAGAACTCCAAATTATGCTGGAGTTTTATAAGGAAGACGCTATTTCGGCTCAGGAAGTGGAGGATTTCTATAGACAAACACTGCATCATATAGAGAATATTGAGTTCCGTAACATGCTTTCGGACGAAGGAGATGCTCTAAGTGCGGTCTTACAAATTACTGCAGGAGCAGGAGGTACTGAGAGCTGTGACTGGGCTTCTATGCTTATGCGTATGTATATGATGTGGGCAAACAAACAGGGCTTTTCTGTCAAGGAACTTAACTTCCAAGAGGGCGATGTGGCAGGAGTAAAGACTGTAACCCTTGAAATAGAGGGCGAATTTGCCTTTGGCTATCTCAAAGGAGAAAATGGGGTGCATCGCCTGGTGCGTATCTCGCCTTTTGATAGCAATGCCAAGCGACATACTTCCTTTGCCTCGGTCTACGTATACCCCTTGGCCGATGATACCATAGAAATAGAAATCAACCCCGCAGATATCTCCTTTGAAACCATGCGCTCTAGTGGGGCAGGGGGACAGAATGTGAATAAGGTAGAAACGGCTGTACGTCTCCGTCACCACCCTACGGGCATTATTATAGAGAACTCCGAGACTCGTAGCCAGTTGGACAACAAAAACAAAGCCTTGCAATTGCTAAAATCTCAACTCTATGAGATAGAACTCAAGAAGCGACAAGCCAAGCGCGATGAGATAGAAGCCAATAAGATGAAGATAGAATGGGGTAGCCAAATTCGTAATTATGTGATGCACCCTTATAAGCTCGTTAAGGATGTTCGCTCAGGTTACGAAACTACCAATGTAGATGCGGTTATGAATGGGGAATTAGATGACTTTCTAAAGGCATATCTCATGCTTATGGGACAACAAAACAATGATTAATTATTAATGGTTAATTGCCAATGGCTAAAGGTCAATTGTCAATAATTAATAAATTAGTCGTTATAGAATGATGAGTACTATAGTAGCTCCTACCCACAGACGAAAAGTCTTTTTTTAGTTAGAAATGTGAGAGATTCCAAATACTGAGAGGTATTTATACAACTTGAGGCATTTGGGAAATAAACAATTATCAATTTGACAATTAACAATTAATAGAGATGGCGAAAAATTTAGTAATTGTAGAGTCTCCTGCCAAGGCAAAAACCATTGAGAAGTTTTTGGGCAATGATTACAAGGTGATGTCCAGCTATGGGCATATTGCTGACCTCCCGGATAAGGAATTAGGGGTGGATGTACAGCATGGCTTTAAGCCTCAGTATCTGGTTTCAGCCGATAAGAGAAGCCTTGTAAAAAGCCTAAAAGAAGAAGTAAAAAAAGTGGATACTGTATGGTTAGCTTCCGATGAGGACCGTGAGGGAGAGGCTATAGCGTGGCACTTAGCCGAAGAACTCAAATTGCCACAGGAGAAAACCAAGCGTATTGTGTTCAACTCCATTACTAAATCTGCCATAGAACACGCCATAAAAAACCCTCGTGGAATAGACTATAACTTGGTCAATGCCCAGCAAGCACGCCGTGTGCTTGATCGCTTAGTGGGATATGAACTCTCTCCTGTACTGTGGAAAAAGATACGCAAGGGGCTATCAGCAGGACGGGTACAATCGGTATCAGTACGCCTAATAGTAGAGCGCGAACGTGAAATACAGGACTTCAAGAGTGAAGCCTCCTATAAGGTTACCGCAGAGTTTCTTACTGCCGAAGGCAAGCTCATCAAGACCCATACCAATAAGTCCTTCCCTAACAAAGAAGCAGCCAACGCATTCTTACAACAGAATATAGGAGCTACCTTTACAGTGGGTAGTTTGGAGACCAAACCTACCAAAAAATCCCCAGCGCCTCCATTTACTACCTCTACCCTTCAGCAGGAGGCTTCCCGTAAGCTCCATTTCTCCGTATCCAAGACGATGCAGCTCGCTCAGCGATTGTATGAATCAGGACTTATCACCTATATGCGTACCGATAGTGTAAACCTATCCCCAGAGGCACTCGCCGCTGCCCAGCAGGAGATAACCCATGCCTACGGAGCAAAATATAGCAAGACTCGCCAATATACCTCCCATTCGAAGGGTGCCCAAGAAGCACACGAGGCGATTCGTCCTACCGATATGGCTGCTCATACCGTAAAAGCCGAAGCAGACCAAGTACGCTTATATGAACTTATTTGGAAGCGCACCATTGCCTCCCAGATGAGTGATGCACAACTGGAACGCACCCAAGTGAAAGTCAATGCCAGTACCCACCCCGAACCATTCTTAGCCAGTGGCGAGGTGATTACCTTTGACGGCTTTCTTAAGGTCTATCTTGAAGGTCGGGATGACGAAGAGGAGGAAAACGAAGGTATGCTCCCAGCGATGAAAGTAGGAGAGCTTTTGACAAATAAAAATATCACAGCCACAGAACGTTTTACCCGTCCTCCTTTCCGTTATACAGAAGCCTCTTTGGTTAAGAAGTTAGAGGAACTTGGTATTGGTCGTCCTTCCACTTATGCCGCGACTATCTCCACCATACAGAACCGTGGCTATGTAGAACGTAGTAATATAGAAGGAGAAAGCCGTCCTTACCTACAACTCTCCTTGGTCAAAGGAGAAATCAAAGAAAAGAAACTCATCGAGAATGTAGGAGCTGATAAGGGTAAACTTATTCCTACTGATATAGGCATGATTGTCAATGACTTCCTTATCACCCACTTTGATAATATTGTGGATTACAATTTTACAGCCAAGGTAGAGGAGGAGTTTGACGATATTGCCTCAGGCAAGGAAGATTGGTCAAAGATGGTAGGACGCTTTTACGATACTTTCCACCCTACTGTAACTGATGTAGAGCAAAATGCGGTACGAGAGACAGGCGAACGCTTTTTAGGTACTGACCCTGCTACAGGAAAGCCCGTAAGTGTGCGTCTTGGTCGTTATGGTGCTATGGTACAGATAGGCTCGGTAGAGGACGAGGAGAAACCCCGCTTTGCCAGCCTTTTGCCTCACCAGTCTATAGACACGATTACCTTTGAAGAAGCCATGAAGCTCTTTGAGCTCCCCCGCAAGTTAGGTGTATTCCAAGGTAAGGAGGTAGAAGCGAACATAGGGCGTTTTGGTCCTTATATCCGCTTT
>NZ_CALHGG010000098.1 GCF_938029845.1 uncultured Capnocytophaga sp. | reverse complement strand
TGGAGAAACGCTTCCAGAGAAAAGAGAATCAGCTCTTTCCTTTCTTGGAACAAAAGGGCTGGACGAACCCTTCACAGAACATGTGGTCTTTCCATGATACCATTCGTGATATGTTCCGCCTAGTGAGAAAGAACTTGGAGGATAAGGATCTGGCCAAGGCAGCCGAGAACATGACCTATATAGAAGAGAACCTACTACGCTTGCTTTCGGTGGAATATAACATCCTTTTTGCCCGTTCTTTAGAAATTCTCTCCGACGAGGACTGGATCAAGATGCGACAAGGAGAGGACGAAATTGGCTGGATGCTTCCCACTCCTCCGCCTGCTTATCCATCCGAAGAGGGCTATATACACCCTTCACAAGACACTACCCTACGTACCGATGTAGTCTTTGACGAAAAGGCACAACACTTTGACGAGGGTTATATGACCGTAGAGCAGGTAAACCTACTACTCAAAACCCTACCTATTGACATTACTTTTGTAGATGAACATGACAAGGTAATTTTCTACAACCGCGGAGAGGAACGTGTATTCCCACGTAGTGCAGGGATTATCGGGCGCGAGGTGAAGTTCTGCCACCCGCCTAAGAGCGTGGGTACGGTGCTGAAAATCGTGGAGGCTTTCCGCAATGGTACGCAGAATGAAGCCAACTTCTGGCTGAACTTCCGTGGACGCTTGATCTATGTACGCTACTTTGCTGTACGCGATGCTCAGAAAAACTATAAGGGTGTAATCGAAATGTCCCAAGACATTACTGACATCAAAACTATAGAAGGAGAAAGACGCTTGCTCGAATGGGAATAATCCTAAACAATGAATTACCTTGGCTAAGATTACCGAACAAATAAAAGAACCTATTGCCGCAGAGATGGCAGCCTTTGAGGATAAATTCAGAGATTCTATGTCCTCACGGGTAGCACTACTGAACCGTATCACCCACTATATCGTAAACCGCAAGGGTAAGCAGATGCGTCCTATGTTCGTCTTCCTTGTGGCGAAACTCGCTAGCGGAGGCACTATTAATGAACGAACTTACAGAGGAGCTTCAGTAATAGAGCTAATCCATACAGCTACGCTGGTACATGACGATGTGGTTGATGATAGTAACAAACGACGTGGGTTCTTCTCTATCAATGCCTTGTGGAAAAACAAAATCGCTGTATTGGTAGGAGACTACTTGCTCTCCAAGGGGCTCTTACTCTCCATAGATCATGGTGATTTTGACCTGCTGAGAATCATCTCAGTAGCAGTACGCGAGATGAGTGAGGGCGAGCTCCTCCAGATGGAGAAAGCACGCCGCTTGGACATCACCGAAGAGGTTTATTACGAGATTATCCGCCAGAAAACAGCCACCCTCATCGCAGCTTGTTGTGCTATGGGTGCCTGCTCGGTTCAACCCGATAATGCGGAACTGATAGAGAAGATGCGCCGCTTTGGCGAATTTGTAGGTATGGCCTTTCAGATAAAGGATGACCTCTTTGACTATACCGAAGAGGCAATAGGCAAGCCCACTGGAATCGACATTAAGGAACAAAAAATGACCCTCCCACTCATCTATGCCCTTAACCGAGCCGAAGAGAGTGAACGCAAATGGCTGATCAATAGCATCAAGAACCATAATACGGATAAGAAGCGAGTCAAGGAGATTATCGCCTATGTCAAAGCTCATGGAGGTATAGAACGCACTGAAGCCAAGATGCGGGAATACCAAGCAAAAGCCCTGGCTATACTAGCAGAATTTCCCGATTCTCCTTACAAGAAATCCCTACTCCAGATTGTGAATTATGTGATTGAACGAACTATATAAATAATTAATAAGAGGCTGTTCCTTGCGGAACAGCCTCTTTTAGATAAGTTACAGACAAAAAATTATTTTTTCTTCTTAGTATCTGCTTTAGCAGCATCTTGAGCAGCTTTAAGCGCAGCACGAGATACACGTACTTGGCATACCACAGTGTTGTCTGGATGCATAATTTTGTAGTTCTCTTGTGCGATCTTAGTGATATAGAAACGATTACCCATTTCCATCCAAGAGATATCTACAGGAACGAAGTCAGGAAGGTTATCTGGCAAGGCTTTTACCTTTAGCTTACGGTTTACGATACGAAGTGTACCACCGGCCATTACTCCAGGAGCTGTACCCACGATCTTGATAGGCACCTCAAGGGTGATTTCCTTATCCTTGTGTAACTGGTAGAAATCCACGTGAAGGATTTTGTCAGTTACAGGGTCAAACTGAATGTCCTGAAGGATAGCTGTATAAGTCTTTCCTCCTAATTCAATCGTTGCAGTATATACATTGGGAGTATATACCAATTTTTTGAACGCTAAGGTGTCCGCTGAAAAGTGAATGGTATTTTCCCCTCCGTATAACACGCAAGGAACCTTTCCAGCATTACGTAAGGCCTTGCTAGCTGCTTTGCCCACGCTTTCTCTTTGAGATCCTACGATTGTAATTGATTGCATAAAAATATATTAATTAAAAATTTACATTAAGAATTTATTGCTGATAGAAGCATGTTCGTGTACCGAACGCATCACATCGGCAAAGAGCTTATCACAACTCAACACATGTATCTTCTTTGGTAGAGAATCATGTGGAATGGAGTCCGTTACGATAAGTTCCTCCATAGGTGAGTTTTCTACTTTCTCCACCGCATTACCACTTAGTATAGCATGGGTACAAATAGCTCTTACACTCACAGCACCTTTATCTTTCATAATTTCAGAGGCCTTCACTAGGGTACCTGCCGTATCCACCATATCATCCACAAGGATTACATTCTTTCCTTCCACATCTCCTATTAGTTCCATTTTCTCAATTACATTGGCTTTTTTGCGCTGTTTGTAGCAAATAACCACATCACTATTGAGGAACTTAGCATAGGAGTGTGCTCTCTTAGATCCTCCCATATCTGGAGAGGCTATACAGAGGTTTTCCAAGTTCAAGGACTTGATATAAGGAACAAATATGGTAGAGGCATAGAGGTGATCTACAGGAATTTCAAAGAAACCTTGAATCTGGTCAGCATGTAAGTCCATGGTAATCACGCGGGTAGCTCCTGCTGTTTCCAATAAGTTAGCCACCAATTTGGCTGCTATGGGCACACGAGGCTTGTCTTTTCTATCTTGGCGAGCCCACCCAAAATAAGGCATCACCGCCGTGATATGCTTAGCCGAGGCGCGCTTGGCTGCATCAATCATCAAGAGCATCTCCATTAGGTTTTCCGAAGTAGGATGCGTAGAACCGATGATAAAAACACGAGCTCCTCGTACTGATTCTTCAAAGGAAGGCTGAAATTCTCCATCACTAAAACGGGAGAAAATCACATTCCCAAGCTCAATCCCATAGGCTTGAGCAATTTTGCCTGCTAATTCTGTGCTTTGAGTACAAGCAAATATCTTTACAGCTGGCATAGAATATTCCATAAAATCAACTAATTATAAGTAACTTACGTTTTTTTGTGTAGCCTTGATGGCCTGTTTCGTTTTCGAGTGCAAAGATATAAATTAAAAATGATTCTGAAAAAAAAATCATTCTTTTTTTGCATGATTAAAAAATTAGTTGTACTTTTGCACCCGAATTCATAACAATAATTGCCTGAGTGGCGGAATTGGTAGACGCGCACGACTCAAACTCGTGTTCTTCGGAGTGAGGGTTCGATTCCCTCCTCAGGTACTATAGTCCTCTTATCATCTTCAAAATGTTAAGAGGATTTTTTATTAATATCAAAATTAAACCTTTTTGTTATGAATACAATCATTGTTAATCCTTACTACACACTGATTGCAGC
The DNA here is from genome assembly GCF_938029845.1 of uncultured Capnocytophaga sp. Taxonomy (GTDB): domain Bacteria; phylum Bacteroidota; class Bacteroidia; order Flavobacteriales; family Flavobacteriaceae; genus Capnocytophaga. Next base: position 21,329 of record NZ_CALHGG010000098.1, on the reverse strand, counting down.
TACTTTAGTATTGCTCCTTGGGCGACTTCTTGTGGCTAAAATCAAATTACTCCAGAACTTCAACATCCCTGAACCGGTGGCTGGAGGGCTACTGATGTCCTTCCTTGTCTACCTTTTATATATTGTAACGGGGCTTTCCTTCGAAAATGGACTTACGTTTGGGGAAGGGATCTCCTTGAATTTTGACAAGGGGCTTCAGGACTCCTTCATGTTATTTTTCTTCACCTCTATCGGACTGAGTGCAGACCTTTCCCGCTTGAAATCAGGGGGTATCGGATTGTTCATCTTCTTAGGAGTAGTAGCACTGTTCATCGTAATACAAAATATTGTAGGGATAGGCTTGGCCTCTGCCTTTGGCTTAGAGCCCATAATAGGGCTAGTAACTGGCTCCATTACCCTCACCGGTGGACATGGTACCGCTGGGGCTTGGGGTAAGGTGCTCGAACAAGATTATCATATACAAGGGGCTACTGCCTTAGGGATGGCATCCGCTACCTTTGGCTTGGTATTAGGAGGACTCATTGGAGGGCCTGTTGCACGCCGCTTGGTCAATAAAATGGGCAGAAAACCACTCTCTGAGGAGGCTCAGAAGAACAACAATGATAACGATAACGATACAGAAGTAAGCGTATTCGAACAACCTGAAAAACAACGCCTTATTACCTCCAAGTCCGCTATTGAGACCATGGCGCTCTTTGCTGCCTGCCTCTCCTTCTCTGCCCTGATGGACTCCGATACGGTAAAGGCTTTCTTCCCTGACAAGTTCACCTTACCTCAATTCGTTTGGGCATTGTTCTTTGGCGTATTCTTACGCAATATACTCACCTACGCCTTCAAAATCAAAATGTTCGATCGTGCTATCGATGTCTTTGGTAATGCTTCCCTAAGTCTCTTCTTAGGTATTGCGCTACTGAACCTCAAGCTATGGCAGCTTTTGGACTTAGCACTTCCTATGCTCGTTATCTTAGCGGTACAAACCTTTGTCATGAGCACCTATGCCTATTTTGTCACCTACCGCCTAATGGGCAAGGACTACGATGCTGCCGTATTAGCCGGCGGACATTGTGGATTCGGCTTGGGAGCAACTCCAACTGCGGTAGCCAATATGCAATCTATCACTGACAAATTTGGTCCCTCACATAAGGCCTTCCTCATTGTGCCTATGGTCGGTGCTTTTTTTGTGGATTTTGTAAACGCCTTTATCCTTACTGGATTCGTCTATATCTTAAGACTAATTGCGTAACATGAAAAGTGAAGCATGAGTAGCAACCTCCTTGCTTTTCACGCTTCACTTTTCACTTTTTATGGTGACTTGTATAAACCCACTCCAAATTAAAAACTCGAAAACTCTTAGATGAGATACATTCTCGCTTCTGCCTCAGCACGTCGCCAACAATTCCTCAAAGATTTAGGAATTGACTTTGAGTTGCGCCTCTCCCCCACCGATGAATCCTACCCTCCTGAACTACAAGGAGCGGAAATTCCCATGTATATAGCCCAGCAAAAGGCTATACCACTGCTCCCTACTCTCAACGAAGAGGAAGTCCTTATCACAGCCGATACACTTATTTGGTTTGAAGGTGAAGCGATAGGAAAGCCCAAAGATTATGCAGATGCCTTCCAGACTCTCTCTCGCTTTTCAGGTCATAGCCATGAGGTCATTACTGCTGTTTGCCTCACTACCACCAAAAAGCAAGTCGCCTTTTACGACACTACTTTAGTCACTTTTGCTAATCTTACCCCCGAGATGATTGACTACTACCTCACCCATTACCAGCCTTATGACAAAGCAGGCAGCTATGGCATCCAAGAATGGATCGGCGCAGTAGGTATCACCTCCATACAAGGCTCTTATAATAATGTTGTCGGATTTCCTACACAACTATTTTGGGAACAACTAAAAACAGTGGTTAGTAATCAGTAGTTAGTGGTTAGTAATTAGTAATTAGTAGTTAGTTGCCAGCAGTCAGTTATCAGCGTCTGTCCACTGTCTACTGTCTACTGACAACTGATAAACTGTTTCAGTGCTGTCTCATTTATCCTCATTTTTTCTACAAATTCTGAGAAATTTTCCACTTGCTGAGGAATACCCAAACCTATCTTTCCCAACTTACGGTTTTGAGTATCTCCTTCTATTTCATATGTCTTTGAAGAAAGAGATTCACTATCTTCTTTGATAGGATATAACAAAAAGCCACAAGTAGACTCGAACCTATACATATACGCTATCGTCTTATAATAAATACTTGTTATCCTTTCAGAACCTTCTTGATAATAATCCTGATCATTCAATGGCATATACTTAGCATCTCCCACTATCTTTGGGGATTGTTTGCTGAGAAAATCAGGATAAATAGATTGTTTTTTATTCTTGAAAAGATACTTCTTATTTTTACCTGTAAGATTCTCAGGGTGTTCAAAGTCTTCCTTTAGAAAAGTATTAAGATATTCTTCCCATAACCATGCTCCATCGAAGAGTAACCCATATATATTATCTTTTTCCTGTCCAAAACTTAGTTGTTCTCTTCTAAGTATTCGCAGACATATCTTTTGCAAGAGAGCATATTCAGTAAAATAAGGGTGTGCAAAAGGCTTTGAATTGGACAAAATTACCTTATGACGAGCATTCTTATTATAGGTATTTTGGGTATTCAAAATGAATAAATCTATAATAGCTCGTAATTCTGTGTCCGCATGCAGGAGAATAGCCCCTATAGGATGTACACTAAGATATTCTATAGTGTGGCGAATAAGTTGAGATAGCGGGTTATCATAGCTATGTTCCCTTGTTGAATAGGCGATTCTCCCCATAAAGGGAATATTCTTTAGCAGATGTCGCTTTATATCTATCGTTCCTTTTATATTAGTATCATTGTAATTATGCTGTTGATAAGCTTTGTAAAGCCCTTGCGCATATGCCTTTTTTAGGCAATAGGGAAATAAGTATAACCAAAAATCCCAAATAGATTCCTCCTTAGTATTTTGTCGAAAATCAAAAACATTGATAGAGAGCACCTTCTGTAGCATATAATGTAGGAAATAATCATTCCCTCCTGATTCAAAACGAGAAGTAATGGTAAGTTTGGTTGTATTACGCCCTACAAAACCCATCATATTGTTTGTAAACAATCTATTCTCTTCTATTTGGAAAGCCACTTTATGCTCAATATGATCGTTATACCCTCCTAATAGCTCAGGAAAAACTACCAAATTTGGATTTTCTTCTTGCAATAGTTTCAAAGGGCGGTTGGCTATAGGACGCAAGTCCTCTATCTGGTCAGGCGATGTAATACTAAGCCCTTTATAATTATTGTCCGTTATCCTCATCACCCTCAAAAACTGCTCTTAATCTGTCCAATTCCTCCCCTGCATGTGGCATTCCTCTTAGATATTCCTTCACCAAAGGTTCTATACGATAGTTCCATACCCATTCCAATCTTTCCTCTGTTATACATAGTCCTTCTCTCGGATCAAGGAAATAAGCGCCTCCTATATGATAAGCCGTACTAAGACCTGCTATTTGTTCTATAGCTTTATTTAGCCTATCCATTACGGATCTTATAGTAGGAGAAAGTCCCATATTGGCTGCACTCTCTTTTGCTGTTACCTCTATCCAAGTGAAACGACGACGCATGGCAAAATCAAAACTCTCCACACTGCGATCTATATCATTCATACAGCCTATTACATACACATTTTCAGGAATATAGAAAAATTCTTGATCTCCTTGCATATTGGCATATTGTGTTTTTACAGCTCCTTTTTCTCCACGATAGGTAGGGTCTATGCTAAAGAAAAGTTCACCAAATATTTTTGAAATTTCCCCTCTGTTAATCTCATCAATCACAAAAACATAATCCTTATCAGCCTGTACTTTCTTAAGTTCAAAGTGGTATTTCTCCTTAAAATATTCAGCCACAGGCACCAAATAAGGTTTCAAGTCTCTTATTACACCATTGCGAAGATAGTCTGCTATCATCTCTTTAGTTATTGATAATCTTGTCCCCACCTCTGTCTGTGGAATAGCCACACAGGTATTCCTACTATTAGCCTCTAAAGTAAAGGATTTCTTGTGAGTCGGTGTGGAAAGTGTTATAGGAGTTTGGAGCAAATCATCTATAAAAGTACTATATAGGGCATCAAAATCATCATTAGTAATCCCCTGTATACTTCTCTTACAAAAGGCTTTAAAGATACCATCTTTCAACTCAAAGCCTATATTTCCATTTTCATCAGTTATAGGGCGAAGTCCCTCTACAAAGTCAGTATAATCGTAAGAAGGGTGAAACTGAACAAAGGCAAACCGACCACTATTCATTAGTGCCTTATCATCTTCCACACCGATGATTCGTTTGGCTATTTCTTTTGCTAAGAAAGTCTTCCCCGTACCAGGTGCACCTGTCAAGATAATGTTCTTGGACTCCCTCAGCTGCTTTGTATAGAAATCATAAGATTGCTCTCCTTTTGTAGAGACTTGTTCTGAGGCAACTAATAGTTCATAGTAGTGGTCAAAGAAGTGTTGAAGTTTTTCATTAGGAGCTTTTCCATCGAACAGACCCAAATCCTCCACGGTTTCACTTATGTTTAGGTCTTCCCATGTGCCTTTATCATTATCTCCTCGTTGATATTTTTCTATAGCCAATGTCAGGATACGATCTAATGCTTCATTCCACCGTGCTATAATATTCAATCCTGTATTTCCCCATTGTAAATAATTTCCTCTTCTCTCATAATAGGCAGCATATATAGCAATATTTATAACGCCTTTCCCTTCGTAGTTTGTCCATTCTTGAATCTGTTCCCCAATAGCCATACCATCGGCACTCTTTCCAGAACGCTTAAACCTCTTTCTCTCTTCGAGAGGTTTGATATAGGCTTCATATCCCCTATTACTTTTATCATTCGTAACACAATACTCTATGTGTGCTACAAAATATTCTAATAGGTGCTTAAATTCTTCGTATTGATTCATAAATCATCTATTTGACTGGGCTATTGGAATTAATTCATTAGTGGGTTAAGTAGGTACAAGCTGTAAGCTCTCGCCAGCACATGGAGATCAGTAGTCAGTGGTTAGTTTTATCAGTAGTTAGTTGTAAGTTGTCAGTTATCAGCCTTGTCTTCTGTCTACTGACCACTGTCCTCTGTCTACTGACCGCTGACCACTGTCTACTGACCGCTGACCACTGTCTACTGACCGCTAGTCTGGTACAAAAATATTCTCCCCATCTTGATTTTCATAGAGGGTACCTAGGCGTTTTCCTTTTTCCTTGGAAGAAGTATTGGAAGAAGATGCCCCTTTAGCAGTTTTATATTTGGTGATTTTTTCTCCTTTTTTCTGGATAATCTCCATATCATCCCCATTCTTATTAACAATAGTAAAATCACCCCCTGTAAAGAAAGCAGAGAGGTTAAGGTTCATGACCATGGACACCATCAGAGCGACGGAAAAGACCATAGCCACATCAAAGAGATTGACCACCACGCTTAGCGGATCAGCATCATCATCTTTGAAAGGTGTTGTTCTGCGGGTATTTCTCATTTTTGGGATATTTGTTGGTTACGAATGCGAGTAATATAATCCAATTGGTTCACCTCTTTGGCATACCAACGTTGCTTGAATTGTAGGGTTACCAAACCGACCAAGCTCACCACTAACCCCACTACAGTGGTAGCGAAAACCACCTGCATATTGGAAGCCATTTTGGAAATATCGCCTTGGGAAAGCCCTGTAAGTGCAGGACTCATAGCAATCAGTGTACCTATAAGCCCCAACACAGGACCTACCTTAGCCAAGAGCTTTGAGGTTACCACATCCTTTTCTGCATCATTTTCAAAATTGGTGATCATATAATCGGCATAGGTATCATCGGCAGGACGTGCAAGTATAGCACGTAAATATTTTATATACAACGAATTATCCTTTTCAGGGAGTGCAGCCTGCAACGCTTCCATACGCTCAGGAGTCAGTTCATTGAGGATGGGGCGCAACTGCCTTTCATTCTTATATTTGGTAATATATTGGTTGTAGAAGCTCCCCACAAGGAACAGCGCCCTAACGAAGAGTACCAATAGTACAATAATATCTGGAATAAGCAAACTATCAGATACTAAAAAGAGAAGCTGGGAGATATTGTCCATTTTGATTTAGATTATTTCTAAGCGCAAAGATACGAATTAATAATAAATGACCAATGAGAAATATATAATAATTCAATAATGGTTAATGATTCATCCTATGCGAGGATGAATCATTAACCATTATTAACAATATATCTCTTATTCTTCTACGGCTTGGTTTACCGTACCAGGGAAGTAATATTTAGGTTCTGAGATACTTCTCATATAGTATACTGGTCCCAAGGTTGCCGATAAGCTGGACTTCCAAAGATAGATACCTTGGGAGCTCATTCTAATAAAATGAGTCAATCGCTCCTGTGCCATATGTAGAATTTCTTCATTATCAGGATCTATCCAGAACTCATCCATATCCTCATGCTCGCGTATGAAGGTGATGTATATCTTTTTATCACGGATTTCATAGTTGCATTTGTATGCATAATACACTCTATCGTTTTGGTTTCCTGTAGGGGTATAACCTACCCGCAAGAGAGAAGTATCTGCATCGGATTGAAAGAGTAGCTCATAGGAGAAGAATTTCCCTTCGCCTACCTCTGTATAGAAATCTCTTTTGAAGTCCGCACTCATATAAGGTAAGTTAAGATGTGCTTGATCGCCTAAGAGTACTATAAAGTCAGTGACAACATCCCCTTGGGATTCAAACTCATCCATAGGATTGTTGAAGTGTTTTAGCTCAATAGTCACTCCATTGCTTTGTGCTCTATAGTTCAGTGGAGGAGTTCCTGGCACTGCTGTCATATGAGTGAATTTTTCTCCTGCTATCTCCAACGAAGGTGTGAAGGTCAGTCCATTAGAATTCACTGCAATACCTGCTCGGCTTGCTTTGTGGCTATCCTGCATGGAGGTAAAGAGGAACATGCGGAAGGCACTTCTTACAAAGTAGTTCTCCACCCCTTGAGCAGAAGTCACCTTTAGGTAATAAGTATGATTAATACCATCGAGCTGTTCACCTTGAGTACCTATAGTTCTCCAATCCTGGGCTGTGGCCTTTTCGAAATAAAGGAATTGTTCAGTTGCCTTTCGTTGGGTTTTGAACTTAAGTTTATCGCCCTCCTTCCCTATATAGACAAACTGGAATTCACCTTCGAGACCTTTACCGATATGCTCACGAGGGTCTGAGCTATAGGTAAGAGGTTCGAGCAGGGTATGAATGTAGTTTCGGGTGGTAAAGACCAAAAGGGGACCTTGTCCTTCCTGAATTTGGTAGCCACTCTCCTGAGGGGTTGTTCCACTACCGAAATCAGCCACCATCGTTACACGTCCTCCGAGGGTAAACTTCATTAGAAAGGTATAGCCTCCGAAGGTATTCCTTTTAGGAAAATAACTCAATTTCCAGCCATAAGGCGCCTCCGAGAGCATTTTTTTGAGATTTTCCTTGTTCTGCTGTATACGTTCAGAAGCATTTTTACCCAGCAGCAAATCAGGTTCGTTCTTTTGACATCCGGCTACAGCTATGATAGCCAGTAGGTATAATATTTTTCTCATTTTAGTATCCGTTTTGGTTTACAAATAGTTCTGCATTCTTTGATAAGCAACACTTTGGAGCTCATAGAAGTCTATACCCCATTCGGCTCTGAAGTACTCCACGATAAAGGCTTCTTTCTTCTTAAGAGCTACCTTTCCTTTCTCAGGCATCGTATTAAGGGCGGCATCCCATTGTGCCTTGGACTTCATGAGCATATGAGAGGTCATTTCGGCAAAGTCCTCAAAGGGGTTTGCCGCTGCATAGTTGGTAATAAAGCCTAAGGCATTGGCCTGAGCCGTTGTCTTACCATGCCAAGAAGAACTGTAATCATCGGGAGTTATTTTCCCAAATTCAGGCGCAAAAGGCTTATGCTGATTGATGATATGGCAGTACTCATGCTGAATGGTATGGATAATGTGCCTGATATTGTCCTCATCTGGATGGGCTGGATCGTAATAGTCAACACGAGCGATGGTGATCTTAGCTCCATTGTCGGCTTGACCGAGAGTTTCCTCGAAGAGGTAGGTCTCGGGATTGCGCTGAGGATCTAAGTTACGCCCTCCGATAAGGCTTATCTGTCGAGGAGCTACTTGGCTAACAAAGGTCGTACCGGCTACCTGTTGATAGGCGCCTAACCAAACATACTTGATCATCTCTAAGAAAGGCTGTACCTTGCTTTCAGTCGGTGGATATAGGTACCGTCCCATCTCGTAGTTGATGTCCACATATTTGTAATTGACCTCTATATTATAGGGATTGATATATTCATTTCGAATATAGGTATCCAGGGCAGTGCGGGTATCCGTATCGTCATGGATCACACTTTGGGGATCGAGTGTCTCTTTCTTATTGCAGCTGGAAAGGGCAACAGAAAGGGCAACACATATATAGGTTATTTTTTTCATACTTCAAAGAATTAAAAGATTAACGAGGGTTGGGCGCCATACCAAATTCAAGGGCGCTATTAGGAATTTGAAGCTCTCGACGAGGGTCGCCCTTGGTGAGTTCTATCTGGCCATCACCCACCTTATGTACGACCTTCATCCCTAAGCGCTTATTATCAAACCAGCGCAAGCCCTCTTGTACAAACTCCACTCGTCGGATATCCACCACTGCTTGGAGCCATTCTCTCTGTCGGGTTGTGAGGGGATAGGAAGGATCGAAATCAACTCCTCTACCCTGATAACGCCTATCAAGTGCGGCCTGAGTCATATAACGCTCGAAGGTCAAGCGAGGGAAAGGATAGGCCTGATTGGGTCGAGAGCTATTATGGGTCTTAGGAATGAGATAGGTAAAGAGGTCGCGACGGAACTGATCTAAGTTGCCGGACATTAGGTAGGCTTCCAAGCGGTTGAGGTAAACCTCGTCATAAGAGAACAAAACCGCTGCACTATAATAAACCCTAGTGCCTGCCGAACGATTTACATACTTATAGTAGTAGTTAGACTTAGGAAAGACAATATTACCTGCGCCATCTCCCAAAGCCGAATTGACTGCTTCCCAACTGATATTCGAGAAGTTCAAAGGATGGGTATTACGAGGAGAGCAGATCTCCGCCATCTTTTGCAAAGTTAGACTATACTTATGAGTCTGGAAACGATAGGCCAAGGCAGAACGAGCCGTACCCACAAGTATATTGGATGGGTTAGTGGATTCTGTATAGTAAGCACTTCTGGACTCGAGAGCTACTGCATTGAGGGTTTTTATGTTTCTGAGCTTGGTTTCTGCATTGGCTCCCAAAACGGCATCAGCATGTTCAATTACCTTATTCCACTGGGCTTTCATTAGGTAGAAGCGCGTAGCAAAGGCATGAGCTGCCGCTGTAGTGAAGTGGAAACGAGGTTGCTTATATTTGCTATCATCGAGCAAGGGAAGCCCTTGGGTGAGGTCGCGCTCTATTGCATTGTAGTAGTCCTTGAGGGAGATACGGGTGTAGTGCCCAAAGACATGCTTTTCAGGCTCAGTAATATAGGCCAATCCCAAGTCAGTGGCAGCGGTAGCCTCATTATAAGGCTTACACCAAAGGTAAGCCAACATAAAATGGGCATAGGCTCGTGCTACCAAGGCTTCCCCTTTGATATAGTTATATCGGGCTGTCTCGCCTAATTCGGCATAGGATTCCAAGGCCTGATTGGCTGCCCCAATAGCTGCATAGCAGGCTATCCAATAGTCGGTTGGGGTATTGTCCTCCCCATCTATCTCATTGTTATCTCTCCAGAAATACATATCTGTATTAAGGGTTGAGATTCCTAAGAAAGAGGTCTTCTCGCTTACATTATCACTCATCATCTCTGCGATGTAAGTAGGAAAGCGATTAGGATAGGCGCCGACCAAGAGTTCCTCTATTTTTTCAGGACTATCTATTTCTGTACGGCTATCAGGTAGGTCGTCTAATATTTTGTTACAAGCGCTCAGCACCAAAGTAAGGGCTAAGGCTAAGAGGGACAAGTATTTGTTTCTTTTCATGAGTTGCTGTTTTGTTAGATTCCAAGATTAATGGTAAAGGTATATTGGGGTGTGATTGGGTAGGCTACTCCTCCAGAGCGGAAGAATTCTGGATCCTGTCCGTTCAAGTCCTTATGAGCATAGATTAGGAAGGGATTGGAAGCTTGTAAGCGTAGGGTTAGGTTGCCTAAGTTTAGGTTTTCCAAAACTTCCTTATCAAAGGTATAGGATAGGGAGATGCTCTTCATACGTACAAAAGAGCCATCGACTACACGAGCGGTAGAGTGGTTATAGGCACTATAAGCTCTTGAGATATAGGCCTTGTTTTCTTCATTGAGTGTTCGCTGAGAGACAATGCCTGGGATTTGAGTTAAGGCCTCTTCTCCAGGGGCTACCCAGCGATTCTTGAACTCTCTTGGGAAGACACTTAAGTCATCATAGCCAGCTCCTTTGTAGAGGGGTGCCTTGCGAATCTTGTTGCCCGCTTGCATAGTAATGAGGAAGTTTAGTTCCCAATTCTTGTAACGGAAAGTATTGCTAAGTCCTCCTGTGATGTTGGGATCCACTGCTCCTTCTTTCTTGAGATAGGAGAGGATATTATCACGGTCTTGGAAATCAATATCCTTATAGTCTCTACTTCCTCCCTTAAGGTTAAATAGCGGCATTCCTTGACTATTAAGACCTGCAAAGTCATAGGAATAAAGGGTGTTGCGTGGATTACCCAATACATTGCCCCCTGTCTCACGTACTAAGTTGAAAACACTGTTGGAGGCATTGGCCAAGGAGGTAATCTCTTGGTTAAAATAAGCAAAGTTCACACTAGTACTCCAAGTGAAATCCTCAGTCTTGAAGTTACGAGTATCTAGTACTAGCTCAACCCCACGAGTGGTCATGGAGGCATCATTAGCATACTTATTCAATTCCCCACCCATACCAGAAGTACGCACGATGTCTAATAAGTCCTTGGAGTTCTTCTGGTAGAGGTCTACCGAGAGGGAGATCGCATTGGAAAGGAAGCCTATGTCGGTACCGAAGTTAGTCTCATATACCTTCTCCCAAGTAAGGTCTGAGTTCTGGAGAGAAAGGATACGGATTAAGCGTTCATTATCCTGGTTGCGGAAGCGGGGGGTGATGGTACTGACCATGATAGGTAAGGCATTTCCTATATTGTTCAGTCCTGCAATCAGTCCATAGCTAAGACGGAAAGAGAGGTTAGAAAGGGCATGGGTCGTAGGCAAGAAATGTTCGTTGGTCACATTCCAGCGACCACTAATATTCCAAGTAGGGAGCCAACGAGCCTTACGGCTTCTACCTAGCTGGTTAGAACCCTCATAGTTCAGTGTACCAGAGAGGATATAACGGTTGCGGAAGCCATAGGATGCCTGAGAGAAGAAAGCTACCCCTCGTTCACGACCGGTAGAGCGATCAAAGTATTGGGCGTTATCGGCAATCACCTTCTCTATGATTCGAGGATCGGTAAAGACTACCCCGCCGCGATTGAACTGATAGCCATAACCATCGAAGGATTGGTTATCCCTATCGGTATAACGGAATTCTTGTCCTAAGAAGAGCTTAAGGGTATGTTTGTCCTGTTCATCTTGGTCTTTGAAAGCCTTATTGTACTCCAAGGCATTGCGTAAGTAGTAGCTTTGGAGGTTATTTTGTTCCAGCTTATAGATACCTCCATTGGGAAGTACCACCTGTGGGAGGGCTGAAGGATCATCAGGGTTGCGATATAGGAATGGGTTGCGCTCCCCTATAATCATATTATCGTTGGCTCGATAAGCTCCTACCACATTGGAACCTTCGGTGATCGTATGCTCTTGGGTACTTTGGGCATAACGCACCGAACCTAAGAACTTATATTTGAGTTCAGGAGTAAACTTAATCTCTAAGTCGCTTTGGAGCTTGTACTCCATCATCTTCAAATCTATATAGTTATTCTTTAGCTCCTTAAGGATATTCATAGGGGCATAGTTCATACGATAATAATCGTAGTTGCCTTCATCATCATAGGGGCGTAGTGCACGAGTGGTATTAAGTGCATAGCTGAAGGGGTTGATGTCGAAATCACGTTCGTACTCCCCTGTTACCTGATTGCTCGAACGGGAGAAGGTACCTGGTGCTTTTTGGTTACGAATGGCTCCCTGTGCTAGGATACCTATCTTCACCTTAGAAGAGAGGTCATAAGTGGTCTTGATATTTCCAGTAATACGGTGTACCCTATCAGCTATCGTCCATCCTGGGTCTACAAAGAAGCCTAAGGAGCTATAGATAGTCGTATTCTCTCCTCCACCACTAAGGCTCAAGGTATGATTTTGAGTTAAGGAAGGTCGGAAAAGGGTTTTGAACCAGTCCGTATTGGCATACTCATATTTGCGCAAGAAAGCATTACGTGCCTCAGGACTGTTCTGTAATAGAAAACGACCAGTAGCGGGGTTATAAGTATCGGTATTTCGGTACATGATGTAGTAAGCCCCACCTTGCTGAGCAGCCGTATAAGTAGCTCGGTCTAAATAGCCCTTTTGCTCCAACTCACGATAGACACTCATAGTCTCTTGGGAGTTCATCAGGTCGAACTGTGCATAATTAGGAATCATACGTACAGACTCCTCCAACTGATAGCTCAATTGTGTCTTCACATTGCGTTTTCCGCTTTTGGTGGTAATGATTACGGCTCCATTAAGCGCACGTGCTCCATATAGGGAAAGTGCGGAGGCATCCTTGAGGATTTCTATACTCTCAATATCATTGGCATTCAGCCCTGAGATTGCTGAGCTAATTAGGGTTGAGGCATCTCCAGAGGCTAACTGTTCAAAGGAAAGGTTCACCACCTCCTCCTGTACAGCTCCATCCACTACCCAGAGGGGTTTGGTATCTCCGAAGATAGAGGAACCTCCACGTATGGTAATCTTAGGAGATGTACCAAAAGTACCTGAAAGGTTCTGTACATTGACCCCTGCTGAACGTCCCTCAAGCATACGACCTACATCTACAACTCCATCTTGCTTGATGTTGTCTATCTTAAGCGTTTGCGAATTACCTGTAAAGAGCTTCTTATCTATCTCTTGGTAACCTGTGAAGACAAGGCCTGTAAGCTCTGTCACTTCTTCCTTGAGGACAACATTCAACACTTTGTTATTGCCCACTACTCGTTCCACTGGAGTACTACCTACCATGGAGAAAACAAGAACCGCTTTCTCATTGGCTACCTTGATGGTAAAATTACCCTCCAAATCGGTATCCACTCCATGAGTGGTACCCTTCTCCACTACGGATACTCCTAAGAGTGGTCGCCCATCTTGGTCCTTGACCACACCTGTTACGGTCTGCTCTTGAGCGTATAGCCCTGAAAATGTGAGCCATAAGAACCCCAAAAGCACATACAACCATTTTCTTTTCATCTTAATACGTTTAAGCAATTAGTTTTGCAAATTTCGTAAAAATATCCAATAAAAACAATCTTTTTATGAATTTATTCACATTTTTTTCTTTGTTAAGTAAAACATAGTAGATTTTACTTCAAAACTAAACAAAATACAATGTTAATTATTAATAAAACAAATTAATATTATTTAATTAACTTTTTTTAATATCAAATTTTAATTAAAACATAAAAAATACAAATATGTATTCAACAAATACAAAAGTAGATTAATTTACTCACAATGAATATTATAGATATTTTGCAAATATCGTTTATTGTCTCTAGACATAACCTATTCTATGCCTAGACAATTAATAATTTAACTGTTTTAACAAATTAATCTCCAACCAGAAGAGAGCAAGAAGTAGGTAGTGGCAAGGCTTTTACTTGCTGTCAATTGTTAGTTTTTTACTTTTTACTTTTTACCTTTTACTTTTTTTGTATCTTTGCCCTCTCAAATCATCACAATGAAACATTTAGAAGCTATCGGGAGGTATTTCCTGATGTTATACGAGATATTCCGCAAACGCACTAAGTGGTCTATTACCAAAAAACTCATTCTCAAGGAAATAGAAGACCTCATGTATGGCTCACTGGGAATTATTGCCTTTATTTCTCTGTTCGTAGGAGCGGTAATTGCAATTCAGATGGCCTTGAATATTGACAACCCTCTCATTCCTAAAAGTCTCATTGGCTTTGCTACGCGACAGACGTTTATATTGGAGTTTGCCCCTACCTTTACCTCTATCATTGTAGCGGGTAAGGTGGGTTCGTTCATCACCTCCAGTATAGGTACCATGCGAGTAACCGAGCAGATAGACGCCTTGGATATCATGGGAGTTAACTCGCTTAACTACCTGATATTCCCCAAAATAGTTGCGCTTATGCTCTACCCTTTTGCCATCTGTATGTCTATGGCATTAGGAATATATGGAGGATATATCGCCGCCACAGTAGGACACTATGCTACCTCGGCCGAGTTCTTGGAGGGTATCAGGCTCCAGTTTCGTCCTTTTGATATCACTTATGCGTTGATCAAGAGTATAATATTTGCCTTTGTATTGGCTACTATACCTGCTTATCATGGGTATTATATGAAGGGAGGCGCCTTGGACGTAGGAAAGGCAAGTACAGTGTCTTTTGTATGGACGAGTGTGGCTATCATTGTTATTGATTTTATCATTACCCAAATTCTACTTGCATAATATGATTGAAGTTCAAGATATTAAAAAATCCTTTGACGGAGTGGAAGTACTCAAAGGGATTTCTGCTACTTTCCACAAGGGAAAAACCAACCTGATCATCGGGCAAAGTGGTTCAGGGAAAACAGTTTTCCTCAAGACCCTCTTGGGCTTATTTGTACCCGATAGCGGACACATCATCTACGATGGGGTTAGGTACAACGACATGAATAAGGAACAACGTCGCAAGCTCCGCCAAGAAATGGGTATGGTATTCCAAGGCAGTGCTCTCTTTGACTCTATGACAGTGGAAGAAAATGTGATGTTCCCCTTACAGATGTTCTCCAAGCTCTCAGCTGCGGAGATGAAGGATCGAGTGGATTTTGTATTAGAAAAAGTCAATCTGGTCAATGCTCATCACAAAAAGCCCTCTGAGATCTCTGGGGGTATGCAGAAGCGTGTAGCCATTGCCCGCGCTGTGGTGAATGAACCCAAATACCTCTTTTGTGACGAACCTAACTCTGGACTTGACCCTAAAACAGCCATAGTCATTGACAACCTTATTCATACGGTAACTGAGGAGTTCAACATCACTACCATTATCAACACCCACGATATGAACTCCGTGATGGAAATAGGCGAACAGATTATCTTCCTCAAAAATGGCTACAAAGAGTGGGAAGGTAGCAAAGATACTATCTTCAAGACAGATAATGAAGCCGTTACCAACTTCGTGTATTCGTCAGAATTGTTTAAGAAAGTAAGAAAAATGTACTTAGAAAGTGAAAAATGAATAATGAAAAGTGAATAGTTTTTCACTATTCACTTTTCACTAATGCTTTGTACGCTTCTTCGCTCATGAGTTCGCCCCACTGCTCAGGGTGAGTGGGCTTTATCTGGAGAATCCAAGCCTCATAAGGTGCCTTATTAATTTGTTCAGGCTTACGGATAAGTTCCTTGTTGAAAGCAACAATCTCGCCAGAGATAGGCATATATAGGTCAGAGAGGGTTTTTACTGCCTCTATGGTACCAAAGATTTGATCTTTTTCAAGGGTTTGTCCTTCGGTTTCTACTTCTACATATACGATATCACTGAGTTGCTGTTGAGCAAAATCAGTAATACCTGCATAATACACTTCTGCTTCTTTGCGCACCCATAAGTGCTCTGGTGTAAAACGATAATCTTCCATAGTTAAGTGAATTAATGAATAGTGAATAATGAATAACGGATAGTGGATAATAAAGTTTCTCTTTTAACTTTTATCTTTTCACTCTTAACTTTTAGTTTTTCACTCCATTATATATTTCTTCAGCATCGTATAGGATGCAACAATGATGATACAAAAATAACTAGAACGCGTAAGTCCGGTAGTTAGCAGGGTTTTCAGTTCAAAATGAGGCAGTTCCCCCGTGTAATAATAATAAAAATACTCCATATCACTTATGGTAGCTAAAAAGAGCAAACAGCCATAGAACAGAAAGTAAAAAGCATAGGTATCTTTCTTTACCGTCCTAAAGAGCAATAGCAGCAGGAAAAATATACCTCCTAAAGACACATAAGTAATTTGATATGCCACAAACTGTTCCATGGCCGCTTGCTTATCGCTCATAGCTAAAGAGGAGCAGAGCATCATAAGTTCAAAAGCCAACAAAAATTGGAGACTATAGGTGAGGTATTTTTTTAGGTGAAATCTATTGTCTTTCATAATACATAGTTATTCCAAATTATAGTTTATTACTTCATGCGACAGCTTACTTGCTTTGCTATTTCCAATATAGCCCAATACACCAAGCTCATCAGTGGCAGAAAAAGGAACAACCATATATTATCCTGCCTTGCACAAGGAGGGTGATCACCTATAAAATCTCTTATAAAGCGCTCCATCCAATTACATAATATACAGAATAGGAAAGGTATCCCCACTACATCCCAAAAGGTATAGCTACGTTTTCGTAGATAATACAGATGTACAACGATCACTATACTGATAAGAACAAGTCCTAATCCTATAGGCCCTATATCTAACAGAAATTGCTCAGTGGGAGTAAGTCGCTTATTAAAATACCAATAAAACCCTTGCTCCTTATCCTTACGAGTAGCCCGCCAAAGATAGGTGTCTTCGCCCTTGTCTAAGCATTTCTTCATAGAAGTATGAATAAGCTGTAGTCCATTGGCACGCTTCATGGTTACTGTTATACGGGGATAATTGTTAGCTTCTTTAGGTTCAGGTATATGATAGTGTAAGGAAAAATCATTCAAAAACCCTCTACCACTTCTGTCCAATGTTGCCTCATACTGGGTTTCTATACTATTCTCTCCCTTTTTAAGGTTTGCCTGAAAATACACCACATCGTTCAATTCTCTGATGGGGACGGTATAGTGCTCGGCAAACTTGACACTATAATATACACGAGAAGAATCCATGCTACTCCCCTCTCTTAAAAGGAAAGAATAGGCCTTGGCTGGGTCTAAGGGCGTGGGAGTTACTTGCCCCCCATTGACCCTTATCCGTACCTTCTGTTGCGCACTATCGGAAGCCATAAAGAAGAATACCGCACGCCCAGCCTGCTCCGCCTGCACTTTATAGCGAGCCGAAAGCTCTGCATATTGGTTATCAGGATAGTCCTCCCCTTGCTTATCAAAAGGCTGTATCTGTAGTTCTTCCTCCTCTATCTGATAGCCCTCCTGCTCCTGAGGCATACTCAAAGCACTAAAATTACCATGCTCTAATAGCTGATAACAAAGCGGCATGGAAGTACAACTCACCAGCAACAAACACAGAAAGATGAGTTTTAAGTTCTGAATTTTGAGTTTTGAGTTCCTCATCAGTGGTTAGTTAATAATGAAAAGTGAATAACAAATAGTGGACTCTTTTCTCTATTCATTCTTCACTTTTCACTTTCTTATTTCCAGTCTTTCTTCTTAGAGGTTTTCCCAATACCTGAGTTAAAGCTATTGGTAGGGTCAAGCTCTTTATAGAAGTTCTTAAGAGAATCCTTAGCGTGGTATAGGTGGCCTACATTGTGTTCGGCTGGGTATTCTGCACCACGCTTGTCAAGTATCTTAAGCATCTCTTCCTCTATCTCCTCGCAGCTATAACCTTTTTTGATTACATAATCTTGGTGGAATACATGGCACATAAAGTGTCCGTAATAGAGCTTATGGAGGATTTTGTTATCTATCTCTGGGGGAAGTTGTTCAAACCAATCTTCTTCATTGCGCTTAAGGGCAATGTCCAAGGCTACAATATCCTCTACTTCCTTCTCATGTACCGAGCGGTAACGAATCGCTGCTGAAGCCACTGCAAAGCGCAGGAGCATAGCCGCTTGGGCAAGTTTTGGATCACACTCAAAATAAGCGCCTTTACTCTTGTCGGCAAAATATTCTTTGAGGTATTCGCGGGCTTCTTCTACGCCCTTGCCCCCCATCTTGAGAATGAGGTGATGCTCATATTGGTTGCGGTAATCCCACATGATTTGGGGTAGGTGTTGAGGCATGAGTTTGGAGGTGCCTTGGAGGAACTTTTCGCTAAAGTGGTGGGGCATAAAAGGTATTTTCTTAGCCACACGATCTGCCCATGCCTTGAGGGAGAAGAGTTTAGGAAGGTATTCCGTACCTACATGCTTGATATACCAGAAAGTATCCTTACCATACTTAGCCGCAATATCAAAGGCTGTACGGTGAATGTATTCGCCAGAGATAGGAATCTGCTCGAAGGAGCCTAGCATGTGTCGGCGTAGCTCGGTCAGTACCTTGGTGTCATTGGTGCCTATGTAGAATACAGCTGTATGTTTCTCTGCTGGGAAGGTATCCACACGTACGGCAAAGACGGCAAGACGTCCTGCACTTCCTGAAGCCTCATATAAGCGGGCAGGGTCAGCATTGAATCGGGCAGGGGTATCAGCATCTATCTGGCGCACATGATTGCAATAGTCATGGTCATGTCCTTTTTTGTCTGTTTGCTGAATATCTTTTTTCTGATATTTTCCTGCTTGGAGATTAGTAAGTATCTCCTCTGGAGTGGTACCAAGGTCTATCCCTAAGTGATTCACTAGTTCTAACTTACCCTCTGCATTGCGCTGTGCATAGAGTGCCATTTCGGTATAAGCAGGGCCACGCTGTACGAGCGAACCTCCTGAGTTATTACACACCCCCCCGATCACAGAGGCTCCTATACAAGAAGAGCCTATTACGGAGTGTGGCTCACGCCCATAGGGTTTAAGCTCTTCCTCCAAGTGATTCAGCGTAGAACCTGGTAGGCAGACAGCCTGTGTACCGTCAAGGATTAGCTGGATATTGTCATTGCGCATGGTGTTGATAATCACCACATCACGGTCATAATCATTCCCAAAGGGATTGGAACCTCCTGTAATTCCTGTATTCGCAGCTTGGGAGATCACAATAACATCGGTCTCCACGCAAGCCTCCAACACCTGCCATTGTTCCCAAAGGGTAGCAGGACGTACTACGGCCAAGGCATTCCCTGTCCCAAAGCGGTAACCAGTACGATAGCGCTCGGTTTGCTCTGGGTCAGTCATTACATATTTTGCACCCACTATCTGGCGCAGTTTTTCTAACAAATTTTGTGTATTCATAGGTTTAGTTTTGAATTCTAAATTTTGTATTTTGAATTTTGAGTTGTAAGCTCTAAGTTTTGAGTTACTGAGTATTTTTCACTTTTCACTCTTAACTTTTCACTTTTTCAATCCCTTCTTAAGCCACTCCTTATAGGTCGCTACATCCACATATTGTACGGGAGTGGAGAGCAGTTCGGTATCTGGGGAGAGTTGCACATAATAAGGCTGAGAAGCGGAAGAGAAATTCACCTCTTGGAAGGTAGCCCACTTATCACCTATGGTTTTGATGTATTCTACACGTCCATTACGGTGCTTGAAATCAAATTGCTTATCCTTGGGTAGCTCCTCTTTGTCATCTACATAGAGGGAGATAAGGACATATTGTTGCATGAGTTTTTTCACTTCAGGGTCTGTCCATACATGCTCTTCCATTTTACGGCAATTGACACATGCCCAGCCTGTAAAGTCTAATAACACAGGCATATTATGCGCCTTGGCATAGGCCATACCTTCATGATAATCCTTGAAAATGATCTGCTCACTCTTTTGTTCCTTATGGAAAAATGCATAGGATTCTGGAGGAGGAAAACCACTCAATAGTCTTAGGCTATTCTTACCGAAAAGTCCTAAGAGCAAATATACAGAGAATGCTGCTGAGAGTACTCCTATCAGTAAGCGCCCTTTAGAATATTGCAATAGAGGTTTGCGTGGCTCATCGTGTGGAAAGCGAATAACTCCAAACAGATATAGGGTAAGCAAAGCAAAAAGAACAAACCATAGCCCTACAAATACTTCACGCTTGAGTAGCCCCCAGTGCTGTACAAGGTCTGCATTGGAAAGGAACTTGAGCGCAAAGGCCAATTCCAAGAAGCCCAAAAATACCTTAGCTGTTGTCATCCAGCCTCCTGACTTAGGCAAAGAGTTGAGCCAAGAAGGGAATAGCGCAAAGAGGACAAAAGGTAAGGCCAGCGATAACCCAAAGCCTGCCATACCTAAGGTAAGCTGAATAGCTCCTCCTGAGGAGAGCGAACCTGCCAAGAGTGAACCTAAGATAGGTCCCGTACAAGAGAATGATACTATGGCCAAGGTCAGTGCCATAAAGAAGATTCCTATGATACCTCCCACATTGGAAGCATTGTCCATCTTATTCCCCCATGAGGAAGGCAAGGTGATTTCGTAGAAGCCAAAGAAAGAAAAGGCGAAAATAACGAAAATCACAAAGAAAGCCACATTGAGCCATACATTGGTGGAAATGGTGTTGAGTATCTCAGGGTCTATATTATCCAAGAAATGGAAAGGAATACTCAAAAGGACATAGATCAGCAGGATAAAGAACCCATATAGGAAGGCGTTGAAAATCCCTTTCTTACGCGTTTTGCTTTGTTTGGTGAAGAAAGAAACCGTAAGGGGAATCATAGGGAATACACAAGGGGTAAGCAGGGCAATAAAACCGCCCAAAAAGCCCAAGATAAAGACCATCCAGTTGGATTCCTTTTGGGTCTCTCCTATGAGTTCTTTATTCTTAAGAGGAATCTCCAATTGCTTGGCCATATCCTCACTGCGGGCATCTACCTGCTTTTGTTCCACTTGGGCTACAGAGCCGTCAAGGGAGAAAACGAAATCTTCCTTGAGGTTGATACACACATCTATACATGCTTGGCAGAAGATATTCCCTTTGATATGTTTTACATTGGGATCTGTGAGTTTTACTTTTTGGGTGATCTTTATCTCTTTCTCAAAAAAGAGTTCATCTACCCCAAAGACATCATTGAAGGCCTTATGTAGGCCTTCTTCCTTAGAATCGCCTACCAGCTCTATCCCTTCAGTTGTATAGGTGATGACCATCGGCAGGGCGCCTCCCTTAGGGTTGTTCTGCGAATATACATGCCACTTAGGGGCTATTTTCCCCTTGAAGGTCAGTAGGTATTCCCCCTCGGAGAGCTTCTCTTGAGAGAATGTCCATACCACTGGATTCTCATCCTGCTGCCCTCCACCGAAGGATGGCTGAAAGTTGATTTGCGCACCAGCAAAAGCCACTGCCCATAGTGCTATAAAGAATGTAAGTATTTTTTTGTTCATATCTTGAGTTTAT
>NZ_CALHGG010000097.1 GCF_938029845.1 uncultured Capnocytophaga sp. | reverse complement strand
AATAGGTATTCGTGATGTAGCTCTAAAGGTACAAGACGAATATATGCGTAAGGATCAAGCAATTAAGATCAAGTATGCCGCCAAGTTTGCCCGTGTGGCTAACTATTGGAAGAAATGGATAGGGGAGACCAAGGGCCTTAAGAAGTCTGATGCGGTAGCCCTCAAAAAGCAACAAGAGGAAAAGTTTACCCAGATGCTACAAAAGGCTAATAAACAGGCACAATATGGTCAATTGCTTCCACAGTTTGCCACCCTTTACAAGGAGATAGAACCATACAACTTGGCTTATAACCTTTATAGTGAGTTGATGTTCCGCAATGTGGATCTGCTTACCAATGCTTTTCGTTTATTACAATTGCAGCAGGTATTGGAAAATAAAGGAGTACAGTCTTTCGAGAGTAGAAAAGCAAATTTCTTGAATACTTTCCAAGCTGTTTTCAAGGATAATGATAAGCAAGTGGATAAAGCTGTATTTGAGAAAGTAATTGCTTTCTATGCACAGAATATGCCTAAACAATTACTTGTTAGTAGTTTGCAGCATTTTGATACCAAAGAACTTGCCGAGAAACTTTATGCTAACTCTTTTGTAACCTCTTATGAGGGAATTGCCAAAGTACTTTCTCTCTCTCCAGAGGAATTTAAGAACCAATTAAAGAACGATGTGGCTATACAACTAGCATCAGAGCTTGCTCAGATGAATGACAGCCAAGTATATCCGTCTTACCAACGCTTGGATACCCAGATTCAGGCACTCCAACGTACTTATATGAAAGCAATCTTGGAGTTTTCTAAACCTTCTGATAGAATTTTCCCTGATGCTAATAGTACCCTAAGAGTTACTTATGGAAAAGTAGCAGGTTATATACCTGCCGATGGGGTTACTTATAGTGCTACCACCACCTTGGACGGAGTCATGGAAAAATATGTACCTGGGGATTATGAGTTTGATGTACCTACACGTCTTCGTGAGCTTTATGCCAAAAAGGATTACGGACGTTATGGTACCAAGGATGGAAAGATGCCGCTTTGTTTTCTTTCCACTTGCCATACTACAGGAGGAAATTCAGGAAGTCCCGCCATTGATGCTCGTGGAAACCTTATCGGACTTAACTTTGACCGTGTATGGGAAGGAACTATGAGTGATATTCATTATGATCCTAAGATTTGTCGTAATATCATGGTAGATATTCGTTATGTGCTCTTCGTGATAGACAAATATGCAGGAGCTGGTTATTTAGTAGATGAGATGAAACTTGTAAAATAGAGTTTTTTCATTATATTTGTTTATTTGATTGTTATTTTTTCGCCTTGAAATACCTTTGTTTAGTAGTAAATAGAAGTTTTCAAGGCGAATTTTCTTAAATTATGATGGCTTATGTTGAGTTTTGTATTCATTTTCGTTTTTCTTATAGTATCATTAGCTATACTTTTCTATACAGCTGCTTATTTGTATAAGCGGAATGTTCCACTTTGGCAATATCCTATCGCTTTATTGTATCTATTATGGGCTCTGTTCTTTCTTTTCTTTAGTTCACTTTTTGGTGCAGAATATACTAGAGCCATAGACCCTATAGATGATAACTATACCTTTATCTCAGGACAGTATAGGCTTACTTTTCTAATCTTTTTTCTTTTGTATCATATAGCGCTTTGGACACTTTGGGTACGCAGAGCTAAGTTGCCCCCACTGCCCTTAATACTTTGCTTGTGTTTTCTGTATATAGGAATCGCTATCAATATAGGGATTGCTAGCCAGCTCTTAGGGGAGAATCACCGCGAAGAGGAATTGGCTTCGTTTCCTATATTCAGTAGCTTGATAGCCATATTGGTTATGGGTCGTTCGCTTATGGCAGTGAGAGAGGAGCTTTCTGAGAAAACCTTTAATAACCGGTGGCTCAATAGGCTCAATACGCTTCTTTCTTCTCGCTTTACAGTGCTTACGTGGTCGGTTCTATTGGTGTTTCCTATCTTTGTACTTTTGACCCTCTTGCTGATGATTTTTGGCCAAGACTATGATGCAGTGGTCAAAGGTTTTACCGAGACCACTACATGGAAATTTTCCCAACATGATCACCCTCCTTACTTAGATCATAGAGGGCACTATCTTTGTACAGTTGCCGCTTGTGGTAGTCCACGATTAGTGAAACCGCTTCGCTGGGGCAAGCGAGGAGGCAGACCTATCATAGTGAACCGTCAGTTGCAAATCGCCAACGCTTTTGAAGAGCTTATCGCTGATTTTTCACCTAAGCTACATCATTTCCTACGTACCAATTATGATAAGTATGGGTATGACCTCTCCCAAAAAATAAAGACTCCAATCGCATCTAATATTACTTATCTGCTCATGAAGCCTTTAGAATGGTTCTTTTTGCTCTGCTTATATACTTTCTGTCTGCATCCTGAAAGAAAAATTGAAAGACAATATCTTAATAATGACTAATACTAACTATTCTTTACTTTTCGCTCCCTTAAGAAAGAAGACAATCATACACAAAAGTAATAACCAGATATAGAAGCTTTGGGCTATCATGCTGCTATAATTAACATCAGTACCTAAGAGCTTGATAAGCAGCAATACTTGTGCTCCATAGGGAATAATTCCCTGTACAATACAGGACGAAATATCCAAAATAGAAGCCGTTTGTATAGGAGAAATCTTATATTCCTCACTGATTTTCTTCGCTACAGGGGCACTAATGACAATCGCTACAGTGTTGTTGGCTACAGCTGCATCAATTAGGGCAACTAAGAAACCAATACCGAAGAAAGCACGCCCTTTAGTGTTGATAAGCTTTCCAATTTTTTGGGTTAAGAAAGAAATTCCTCCCTCTCTTTCTATTAGATACGCTAAGCCTCCTGTAAAGAGGAATACTAAGAAGATATCATTCATAGAGGCAAAGCCGTCAAAGATAGTCTTGCAATAACCTAATAGATCAAAAGTACCATACCAAAAGCCTAATATACCTGAGATAAGGGTGCCAATAAGGAAGGTAACATATACATTCAGCCCTGCAATGGCCAATACAATAACCGTAATATAAGGCAGCAGATTGATCCATTGGATAGGGGAACTTCCTTCGCTGAGAGAATGCCCGCTGGGGTGAATAGAAACGCCTATAATAATGAGTACCAATACAGTAAGTACAGAAGCGGGCAGGGCTATTTTTCCGTTCATACGGAACTTATCTTTCATCTCACAGCCCTGTGATTGGGTAGCTGCAATGGTAGTATCAGAAATAAAGGAGAGGTTGTCACCGAACATAGCACCTCCTAAAAGTGAACCTGCAATAAGCTCCACATTCACATTGGGCAAACTTACAAAGCCCGC
>NZ_CALHGG010000096.1 GCF_938029845.1 uncultured Capnocytophaga sp. | reverse complement strand
CTCAATATATTGTGATGTCGCGCAAAAGTCCACTCAAAAAAGGAGTCATTAGTGAGAAAGACTACTATAAAAACTATGGTAAGCAGGGCGAAAACCGTTGCTATTACTTTGTCGTATTTCTTTAACATAGGGTTGTATTTGTCAGTTAGTAGGCCACAAAAAATATGCCAGTGGGAAATTCAGCGGTCACGACCGCTGAAATAAGTCAGGTATTCTTCTTGACTATAGAACACTTATCTCACCCTTTTAAAGACGCAATAAATTGCGTCTCTACCCTGACGCATGCCAAGAAACGTTCTCTTAGCTTCACTCACATACCCAGCTCCAAATATTCGCTGGCTTTACTTTTTACCTTTTACTTTTTACCTAAAATAGAACTTCTCCATACATACCTATCTTGAGGTAGCCATCGTTTTTGACTTTTACTTTGATCGCATAGACCAGATTAGCGCGTTCGGACTTGGTTTGTATGGTCTTAGGGGTAAACTCAGCCTTGTCGGCTATATAGGTAAGGATACCCTCATAGGTACGTTTCTTGCCCTCTCCCGCATCGGTATGGACGGTTACGGGCTGACCCAATTTGATTTGGGGGAGTTGGTCTCCAGTGATGTAGGCTTTGAGAGTGAGGGTATCCATATTGGCAATCTTGTACAAAGGCTTGCCGAAAGTCTGCATTTCTCCCTTAAGGGCGTAATTGACCAAAACGGTACCTGCAATAGGGTTGATGATCTCACCTTGGTTGATTTGTACTTGGACAGCGTCGGCACTCTTCTGTAAGGGCGCTTCTTGGCTGAGCACATTGCGGTTCTGGCTATTGATGTTGGTAAGGCTCACCTTGAGTTGGTTTTCAGTTACGGCAAGCTGTTTGCGCAATTGGTCGGTCAGGGCGGTGAGGTCGTCCAACTGTTTTTGAGTAGCGGCTCCCCCTGCCACAAGCTGTTGCACACGAGAGAGTTCGCGTTGTTGCTGGGCAAGCTGCGCTTTCTGCACCTCATATTGGCTGCGTATGAGTGCTACTTGATCCGAGGGATTTAGCGTCTTTTCCTTTAGGGAGGAGATAGTGGCTTCCACCTGCTCCTTTTGGAGCTTTAGGGCTTCCACATTGATTTGTCCTACCTTTTCCCCCTCTTGGAGGGTCTTACCTTCTTCTACGGCGTAAGACAAGAGGCGGCCATTTTGTTCGGCTGATACAATCACCTCATCGGCAGTAAAATTACCAGAGGCATCAAAAGTGTTTTTGGAAGTGCAAGCACCTAGGAAAAGGAGGCTTGCGAGGTATATTTTCTTCATTAGGTTCTAGGTTTTAGGTGTTGGGTTCTAGGTATAAGCTATATCATTAGTCACTAGTCATTGGTAATTGGTCACTAAGTGTTGGTTTTCTTGTGCTTGGAGGAGCTGTATCTCGTGCAAGAGGAGCGTCTGCTTAGCGAGGTTTTCGGCATTGACCTTTTGGAGGTATTCGTGAGTGGTGATGATCCCGTTGTCTAGTTGTACTTGGGCGGCTTGAGCTACCGAGTGGCGTAGGGCAACACTCTCTTGGTCCTGCTCCATAAGGCGTTGGAGCTTGCTGATCTGCGTTTGCTGCTGGGTAAGATCCAGTTCGGTGCTCATGAGAAAAGCCTTGCGATCGGCCGAAAGTGATTCCCCTTGGAGGTGTAGGAGTTGTTTCCTGTTGGATAAGCTATACAGCGGGCTAAGATTCCACTGTAAGCGTACTCCTGCTATGTAATAAAAATCAAACTCGTTCTTGATAATATTGAGCGTGGGGCGACCATAGGCGCCTTGGAAAAACAGTCCTATTTTGGGCAAATATTCCGAGGTAAGTTGTCTTCTTTGAATATCCAATACCGATTGTTGTAGGTCAAACCCCTTTAACTCAGGGCGATGGTTGGCTGTACCAAGTGTAGTAGGTTTAGGTCGATTCAAAACCGTATCGGAAGGCAAGTCCTTGCCAATGAAAGTGCTGAGCATCTGAAGATACATTGCCTTAGTAGCTTCATATTCCGTACGCTGCATTGCAAGGCGTACCAATTCCGCTTTTAGCTCGGCCACATTGCTCGGTAAGGTAGTGCCATTTTTTAGGGCTACTTCTGCTTTCTCCAATTGGGATTGGACTGTTTCTACATTTAGTTGGTTTTGTGACAGCTGTGCATCAATAAGTAATACTCCAAAATAGAGATTACTCACCCGCTGCTTAAGGGCGTAGAGTTGAGTTTCTACGGCTTGGGCTTGTACCGCACTTTGGGCTTTGATAAGCTGCTTTTGAGCGCGAGTAGCCCCACCATTATAAAGGAGCTGGCTTACCTCACCCACTACTTTGTATTGGTCTTTGCTTACTGTAGGTAAGGTGATCGGCAGTGGCAACCGTCCGATAGACTCAGAGAAATCAATAGTTTCGGACTGGTAAGTAGCCTGTCCTGTGATACTAACTTGAGGCAAATAAGCCTTATTAGCATTGGCCAAAGTATAATCTTCGCTCCTGGTGATCAAGTCCAACTTCTGTACGGTTGGGTAGTGATCGCGAGCAAGACGGTAACAATCCTCCAAGGTAAGCACCTGCTGTGCAAATCCTACTATGGGAAGGAATAAGAGTAAATAACGCATCTTTTTAATTGTTAATTGTTAATCAGTATGTTTAACCAATTGGTTAATATATAGGTAAAAAAATAGGGTTGCTTTTACAAGAGCATACGCCTCACCTACTTCCCTTATACAGACTTTGCCCCTACAAACAACATAGCCTTGATCCACTGGGGAATCAATTTTTTTCGCTCAAGCATGAGGGCTTTGTACGCCTCTTTGTCGGTTCTGGTTAGGGCGGTAAAGATAGGCTGAGCGATGAAGGGAAATATCACTAAACTGATCACGTTAAGCACAGTGTGTATAAGGTTGGGGTCAGTAATTCGCCCTTGTGCTACAGCTTCGGCGTATTGGCGGGCTAAGACTGAGTGCTCTAACGCCTGAAGGATAGGAGTATTGGCAACAAAAGGCTCAGGATTAGTGCGTACCTCGTTGAACATAAAAGTCGGTAATTCAGGTTCTTCCAAGAGCAAGTCTATATAATTAGCCACTACTTGTTCTATTTTTTCCTCCAAGGAGGTATTTTCATTATTGAGTATAGTCGACACCCCTTTGAAGAAGAAAGTCATGGTCTCCAACATCACAATTCCAAAGAGCTTTTCCTTGCTACGGAAATAATAATTGACCATCGCATGGTTGATGCCCGCTTCCTCAGCTATATCTCGGGTGCGGGTACCTGCATAGCCTTTCTGATGAAAGACCTTGCGGGCAGCAGCTTTGATTCGTTCTTCACTATTCATTGTTCACTATTCACTTATTCGGGGGCAAAGGTACATCAAATATTTGGATTAACCAAATGGTTAATTTTATTTTTTAATTAGCTAATTTGTCAATTGATTCATTGGTTCATTGGCTAATTTTATATCTTTTTCTTGTTATAGCATCAAAAATAGTTCCATAAATCAGGAATAGAACAAGCAGTATTACCCATAGAATAGGTGTTGTCAACGCCAAAGAAGCGTTTCTATCTACCATGGAAAGGTCTCCCCTTAGGACACTTTCCATAAGTGATTGCTCATAATAGGCAAAAACAGTCCCTGAAAAACTACTCATAATCCCCCAAAGAGCGAATCGGTAGACCCATAAAAACCCTTTATAGCATAAAAAATAATACATAGGTAAGAACAATAAGACTGCTACTATAACCCAACTGCGATTCAGCCCCATGGTTCTGCTGAAATAGGAAGGGGCATAGCCTATATGGGTCGCTACAATAAATAACAACCCCCATAAGAGGGCACTTATTTTTCCAAAATGCTTCATAGTTAGGAGGTAGATAATAGAGGATAACTGCCAATGGGGGGCAAATATACTAAAAAATCAAGTAATCTCAAAAGAAAAAATTTACTTTTTATCATAGGTGAATACTATTACCGTTACAAGACTAATGCTTATTTTTCACCGACCATTTTTACCTAACTATAAACTATGGCATGTCTGTTGTCTTCTGCTTACTAATGGCTGAAAATTTATCATTAATCATTTGTCTTTTGTTATTAATATTCGTACATTTGCCCTTTCAATCCCAATGAAATGACCATTACCAGCCTCAATCAGTTAGACCTAAACCATGGAGGGTATACCTATGCCGACTACCTATTATGGCAGTTAAAGGAACGGGTGGAGCTACTGCGTGGGCGTATCTTTAAGATGAGCCCTGCTCCTACTATTATCCACCAAAGAATCTCTATGAGGCTCTCAGGAGAGTTCTATAATTTCTTCAAAGGGAAGCCTTGTGAGGTTTTCACCGCTCCCTTTGATGTCGTCCTTCCTAGCGCCGACGGAAAGGAGGATAATGTAGTTCAGCCCGACCTATGTGTGGTATGTGACCCTGAGAAATTGGCCGACGGCAAACGCTGCTTAGGAGCACCCGATCTGGTGATTGAGATTCTTTCCAAGGGCAATTCCCAGCGCGACTTAGACGACAAGTTCCACCTATACGAACAAGCGGGGGTAAGTGAATACTGGATCGTACGTCCTACAGATAAGGAAGTGAATATCTTTGTCTTAGACCAAGGCCGTTACCGAGGCCTTGCCCCTGTGGTGGAGGGGAAAGAAATCACCTCGGTAAAGTTCCCTACTTTGAGTATACATACAAATGATATTTTTGATCAATTATGAGTTTCCCAACAGATCTTGCCATAGCGCAACAAGCCCACATGCTACCCATTAGAGAGATAGCCAAAAAGTTAGATATTACCGAGGACGATATAGACCCTTATGGAAAGTACAAGGCAAAGCTGCCTTTGTCCTTGATAGACCCTAAGAAGATTGCCCAACACAAGCTCATTTTGGTTACTGCCATTACCCCTACTCCTGCAGGAGAAGGCAAGACCACCGTGAGCATCGGTCTTACTGAGGGGCTGAACAAGATAGGCAAGAAAGCCATCGCTGTTCTTCGCGAGCCGTCCTTAGGCCCTGTCTTCGGTATCAAAGGAGGGGCAGCAGGCGGAGGCTATTCCCAAGTGGTACCCATGGAGGACATCAACCTACATTTTACGGGCGACTTTGCCGCTATTGAGCGCGCCAACAACCTCTTGGCGGCCATAATAGACAATAATATACAAAGCAAAACCCATTCCATAGGTATAGACCCTCGTACAGTGGTATGGAAGCGTGTGATGGATATGAACGACCGTGCGCTACGCCATATTGTGGTAGGCTTGGGCGGCGCTACCCATGGCATTCCCCGCGAAGATGGGTTCAATATCACCCCTGCTTCCGAGATTATGGCAATCCTCTGCTTGGCAGAGAACTTTTCCGATCTTAAGCGCCGTATTGGCAATATCTATGTAGGAAAGAAGTATGACGGCACTCCCGTTTTTGCCCGCGACCTCAAGGCAGTAGGGGCTATGGCACTGCTACTGAAAGAGGCTATCAAACCCAACCTTGTACAAACCCTTGAGAATAACCCTGCTATCCTCCACGGAGGACCTTTTGCGAGTATCGCTCAAGGTACCAATACCGTACTGGCTACCAAGTTAGGGCTTTCCTTAGGCGAGTATGTGGTTACTGAAGCTGGTTTTGGGGCAGATCTTGGTGCTGAAAAGTTCCTCAATATCAAGTGTGTATCGGCGGGACTTGCTCCCCATGCCGTAGTGGTCGTTGCTACTGTACGCGCCCTACGCCACCACGGAGGTGCTAGCAAAGAGGAGTACAACACCCCTTCCTTAGAACGAGTGAAGAAAGGTATTGCCAACTTAGAAAAACACATAGAAAACGTACAATGCTTCGGACTGAAAGCGGTAGTGGCTATCAACCACTTCCCTCATGACAGTGAGGAGGAAATTGCCTATATCCAAACCTTCTGCAAGGAACGAGGCGTGGAAGCGATTGTCAGCCGTGGCTTTAGCGAGGGTGGCGCAGGTACCCAAGAGCTTGCCCGTGCCGTAGTTGCCATAGCCGAAAGCGGAGAAAGTCACTTTACCCCCTTATATGACCATGCTGCTTCAGTAGAGGAGAAAATAAAAACCGTAGCCACTCGTATCTATGGGGCTAAGGGTGTAAATTATAGCGCCAAAGCACTGAGCCAACTCAAGCAAATCAGCAAATTAGGCTTTGACAAACTCCCTATCTGTATGGTTAAGACTCCTAAGTCGCTGAGCGATGATGAGAAGAAGTTGGCACGCCCTACTGACTTCGAGGTCACCGTTCGTGAGTTCGAGTTTGCCTCAGGGGCTGGCTTTATCATTCCTATCTTAGGTGATACGGTGCGTATGCCAGGTCTACCAAGTGTTCCTGCTGCTGAGGGTATGGATATAGATGATGACGGGGTAATCACAGGACTCAGTTAGTGACTAGTGACAAATGACTAACCACTAATGACTAAGATGCCTTTAAAAGAAATAACTCAGAAGATAGACCTATTTCTCGCTGCACTGCCCTCGGATTCGCTGGGGGCATGCAGGGAGCAATGGGCGGCATTCGTATGGGCGTATGCCGAGGATTATCATATCCAGCAACAACAAGAATTAGAGCGGCTCTCTGTAAAGACTGCCAAGGGCATAGAGTTCATTCCTATAGCCCATATCCTCTACTTGCAGAGTGACAAGGGATACACAACCTTTTTCCTTGAGGGAGGAGAGAAGATATTAGTCAGCAAAGTACTCAAGAAATATGAGGAGCTACTGCCCAGTTCCCAATTTGTACGTTCTCATCAGTCCTATTTGGTCAATAACCGCTATATCCGTAAGTACTACAAGGAGGGCATATTGGAACTAACTACAGGCGAACGTATTCCGGTGTCCGAACGCCGTAGGGAATATGTACAACAGTGGTTGATGAGGAGTGAATGCTGAATAGGCAAAAGAACCATTATGCTCTTCCCAATAATCAAGTGTATCATGGTAATCGTTTTTTGCTTCAATAGCCCATTTTATTTCCATATTTCTCTCTGGTTTCTTTTTGCAAATCCTCACTACTGATACTCATACCTTGTTGTATCTGCTCCCTTCCTTTTTCTATTTTCTGAATATCTTCTACAGTTAGTTCTTCAAAGAAATCCATCTCTTCACCAAAAGAGACCTCTGTAGCGATTCCTCTAAGAAATCGCTCTATATAAGGCACATCTGACTCTTGTACCTTTGCTTGTAATAATACGGTATTCATATATTCTTTATTAGGTATCAATGTTTTCACGCTGTCCATGTGCAAAAATACAAATTTAATTGTTATTTGTCAATTGTTAGTTGCTATTTTTAGTAGATACTCGCCTCATTAGCGCAAGCTTTCAGCTCGTGCCCCACTAACCTCTCTTCACGTTCTAAGAGAGCGCCACAAGTACCTTGCTATAAGGAAGCATACCCCGTAGTACGTCAAAACAATGATCATCCCCATTGCTGCATCTGTATATTTGGCTAAATAGGTATATCCAAAAGGCAAACGCCCACACTATCGCTAACACTTGCGCTCTTCTTGGTCAGTATCCTCACCCTTTAAGAGCACTATAAAAATACGATATATTTTTATATCCTATAAATCTCCCAACTACTTTTTTACCAGCTTATTGTGTTAAAATTTTTCACTCTCTTTCCCTACAAGGAATTTGAGACTGTTCTTTGTTTTTCGTTTTTTGCTTATTTTTAAGCGAATATTTACCCCCCCCCGCAAATATTGATTTTTTCGCCTACAAGTTTTAAAATTATTTATCTTTGCCAAATAATATAAAATTGTTAGATAATGAAAAAGTTATTAACCATGGTAGGGGTAAGCCTTGCCTTAGTTATAAGTAGCTGTAGTTCCCTCACGGGGAGCAAACTTGTCAGTGCTGAAGGATTGGAAAAAGCCAAAAAACTCTTAGAGAAAGATCCTTATACAGGCAAGGCTTTCACTAAAGTAATGCTTTGGGCAGGACAACCTTTGGAAGAGAATTTTGAATCCGTAACCGCTCAGTATTTTGATGAAAAGCAGGGCAAAGACATATCACAAAAAGCCTCCGAGGCAGGTCTTAGCTCCCCTGATGTTTCCACTGACGAACCTTCCAAAGCGGAAACCTTTACCCTCGCTGAAATTCCTTTTGACAAAGTACCTGCTCAGGTGGATAATATGATAAAGTTCCTAAGTTCACAATCTGAATTAGAAGAAATGGAAGGCTATATCGTGCATTCCCTTGTCTTTACTAAGGAAAACGGACAGATAAAACAAAAATATGAAATCCAGTGCACTAAAAAAGGGGAAGGAAAATCCGTAGAAGGGCGCAATATCGTAACCAATTATTACCAATTCCATGTAACACCTACCCCTGACGGACAATATGAAGTTAGTGAGTGGTAGTATATAAGATTGTTTCACTAAAATCAAACTAATATGAGTCAAGAAATTCCACAAAGTTTTCCTGCCTATTTTGAGGCGCATCCCGATCAATTTACCAAAAAAAATGATATCCCTAAGAAGGCTATTAACGGAATACTCTTTTTAGCATTCCTTGTTCTGATGATATATCCCCAAATCACCCCTGTAGGGGAACTATGGGTGTGGCGTATCATTGCTGCCATAGGACTAATATTCACCGCTTTAGGCTTCTATACAGCCCATGATTACTATAATATCCAAACCAACACGAAAATCAAAGCTAAGGGGCATAAAAAATTTGATTCTGGCCACACCACTGTGGAAGAGTTGGCACGCCTCTTAGAACAAGGGAACTACCAAGAGTTGGCAAACCTGCCTTCCAAGAACAACCAACCCTTACAGATGTTTTCTTGGGAGGACAAGGACAATAAGACTTTCTACATCCTTTTGATGAAGTATTTCTCCCCATCAGATTTCAGAGGAGTTACTCCTGTGAAAGTGGTCTCTGGTGCAGACTATGACCGCTATAAGACCATTATCAGCGCCATTGATGGATACTAAAATAGTGACAAGTGACAAATGACAAATTTTAGAAAAGTATTTAGTTTGTTATTTGTCATTTGTTTTTATTTTTGTACATTTGCGACGTAGAACAATTAATTTCTATCTTTAATTTATGACTTTATCCGACGCTAAAGAATATGTCCTCTATGAAGTGAGGAGAGAAAAGCGTATCACCCTAAGAAACCTTATTATCGTGGTGGTACTGATCCTTATAGGAATCTTCTTGGGAGTGAAGTACCTGCTGCCTATCCTAAGCCAACAGACTACCAATGTCCCTACCTATGTAAAATTCGTACTACCTTTGGCCTTGCTGCTCAGTGCCGCTTACCCTCTTATGCGAGTATGGAAAATCCTTAAGCGTGGTGAGCAAGTGGAAGAGGCTTTTTCGCTAATCTCCCAAGGGGAAGAATGCCGCATCGTAAGCGAGACTGACGATTACCTAACAGTCATTCCCTATGGCAAACGCTCTCGTATCCAAATGGATCCTATCGCTTACCTTGGGGTGATGATCAAGAATAAAAGCTATGTGTTGCCTGTCCATTTCCGTTCTGGTTCGGCCGAACTCAAGCGTGTCCTTATAGGTACTGACGAGGGCGCCTACAAGGAAGTGATGGACGAACTTTATAACAAACCGCAGTCCAATACCTTATTCGACAAGGCAGCAGTGAAAAGCCAAGCCGAAAGGGCTCCTATCACCCTAAAACCCGTAGCAGAGTTCCGCTCCTTTGCCGAAAAGGAATTAGCCCCTACCCTTGCCTCTATGGAGAAAGGGCGTAGTGCAAGCCATGGAATGTTCAAGACTTCTACTATAGTTGCTGTGGCTTTTGTGGCGGTGATGATGATCTTAGCCTTTACTGGAGTGCTCAATTTCTCCTCTCAAACAAGTGTACTGTACTTTATCATAGGTTTTGTGGTCTTTGGTTTCCTATTTAGCTTCGTCTCTATGCAACAGGC
>NZ_CALHGG010000095.1 GCF_938029845.1 uncultured Capnocytophaga sp. | reverse complement strand
TATATATATAAAAAAGTGATTAATAACTAATAATATAATTCAATATTACAAATATATAGCCAACTCCGTAGAGAATTACATTATATCAAACTTACATTATCTAACTCGAGTTCAACATAATACATAAAAAGAGCAGGTCTCCCGACTGATAGGGAGACCTGTTAAAAAAGTTACAGAGGAGTGCCTTCATTTGTCTTGAAACGATATTCCAAATAAGAATAGGCATCTCTGGGGAGAATTTTAATCCATTTTCGGTATTTTAAGAACCATTTGAAGCGTATAGAAAAAAGCCCCTTGGTAAGATAGGCAGCTATAAATGGATGTATATTCAGTGTGATTCTTCCGTTGTAGTTGCTTTGATAAATAATTTCTTCAAGAGTGGTAGTAATGCGGTCAATAAGTACGATAGGAGCATCTACCTCTCCTTGTTTGCTAGGATTTTCTTCTTTGGTTTTGATGTTGATTTCTGGACGTACTCGCTGGCGTGTGATCTGTATAAGACCAAACTTACTAGGAGGTAATATTTTATGCTTGGCGCGGTCATCTTTCATTTCTTCTCGAAGGGCATCGAAGAGTTTTTGTCGGTTCTCTCCACTACTCATATCTATGAAATCCACCACGATAATACCTCCCATATCCCTGAGTCGCAATTGGCGTGCTATCTCAGTTGCGGCAATCAAATTCACCTCAAAAGCGGTTGTCTCTTGGTTTTCAGCTTTATTAGAATGGTTTCCACTATTGACGTCTATCACGTGTAGTGCCTCGGTATGTTCTATCACCAAATAAGCTCCTTTGGTCATGGAAACAGTACGCCCTAAGCCTGTTTTTATCTGTCTTTCTATATGGAATTTCTCAAAAATAGGTACAGAAGACTTATAGAGTTTTACGATATTAACTTGTTCGGGAGCTATTTCTTGCAGATAATCTCGAATCTGTGTATAAAGCATCTCATTATCTACATGAATACCTGTGAAAGTACCATCGAACATGTCCCTTAGTAGGGCACCTGTTCTATTCATTTCACTAAGGATTTTGGAAGGGAAAGAAGCTTGTGGTATTTTCTTACACATCTGTATCCAGCGCTCGTAGGAGTTCTGCAAATCCCTATCTAAGTCGGCTACTTTTTTATCCTGTGCCACAGTGCGTATAATCACCCCAAAACCTTTGGGCTTAATACTCTGTACAATGCGTCTTAAGCGTTCTTTTTCCGCCTTATTTTCTATTTTTTGAGAGATAGAAATCCGTTCAGAGAAAGGCACCAGTACTAAATAACGCCCCGCTATGGAAAGCTCTGAACTGATTCGCGGCCCCTTGGTTGAAATAGGTTCTTTGACTATTTGTACCAAGATAGGTTGTCCCGCCTTGAGCACCTCCGAGATGGCTCCATTCTTATTAATATCAGGTTCTAGCTTGAAGTCCTTGAGGGAATAATCCTTGATCTTCCCTGAAGATACTTCCTTGATAAACTTGAGCAAGGAAGCAAGCTGAGGACCCAAGTCGTGATAGTGTAAGAAAGCGTCCTTTTCATATCCCACATTCACAAAAGCAGCATTCAGTCCCTGAATGGGCTTGTGAATCTTGGCAAGCATAATATCTCCTACCGAAAGATGATTGGTATCTTCCTCCTTGTGGAGTTCTACCAAACGACCATTCTTGAGTAAAGCAAAATCTACATCAGAAGCCCCAGAACGAATAATTAATTCTTTGGTCATTCTGTTATGATTTTAGTATTACAATTTCAGTTAAGATATAATAATATCTTTTTAAATGAACGAAAATGAGAAAAAGTAGTTATAAAACTACTTTTTCTTCTTGTGTCGGTTAGCTCTTGCTCTTTTTTTGCGTTTGTGCGTAGCTACTTTATGTCTTTTTCTTTTTTTTCCGCTTGGCATGTTGTTAAAAATTAAAAATTAATACTCCGTTATTTCTTTTTGGTGGTTTTTACTTTCACCTTTGATTTCACTGATTGTACAAATACTTTAGCTGGCTTGAAAGCTGGGATATTATGTGCAGGGATAGTAATGGTAGTGTTTTTAGAAATGTTACGCCCTGTCTTTTCAGCTCTAGCCTTAATGATGAAGCTACCAAATCCTCTGAGGTATACATTGTCTCCACTCTCCAAAGAATCCTTAATCCCATCCATAAAGTGCTCCACGATGTTCTGCACTTCTGTTTTATCAACCCCTAATTTCTCAGAGATTTTCGCTACAATTTCTGCTTTTGTCATATTTTTCTCTATTTAAAAGTCAAATTATACAATAATATATATACCCCATACAGCCACTTATTACCATAGACATAAAAACACCTAATTTTATAGCTATTTTTGGGTTTGTTTTCGGAGTGCAAATATACGAATAAATTACAAACCAACAAGTTAATAAAAAATTTTTTTTTCGAAAGCAAGTAACAAACCATAGTAGAGAAAAGAATTAAAACACAAAGATTTGATTATCAGTATATTGAAATGCAATTCATAATAAAATACACTTTAAAAAGTTAAATATCACAAAAAAGTTGAGGAATATATAAAAAAAGTAATACTTTTGCCCCCAAAACGTATAATAACATGCTTATGAAAAAAGTACTTTTTTTACTCATGCTCGGTCTTGCCGTAGTTTCTTGTAAGACACAAGGTACTATTGCTAAAAGTACTCAAGGTACACGCCAAGCCAACAAAGTAATCAAAGGAGAATGGACA
The DNA here is from genome assembly GCF_938029845.1 of uncultured Capnocytophaga sp. Lineage (GTDB taxonomy): Bacteria > Bacteroidota > Bacteroidia > Flavobacteriales > Flavobacteriaceae > Capnocytophaga. Next base: position 13,847 of record NZ_CALHGG010000095.1, on the reverse strand, counting down.
CTCTCTTCTGTTACCTATAATGAAAAAGGCAAGTATGAAATCACCTTGCTAAATGACACTTCCAAAGAATGCTTCGAAGGAAGTTATTGGAAATTTGTTCCTAACAACTATCGAGGTATCTATGCTATTAACAACACTGGATGCGCAGGAGGAGACCGTCATTTTATCTTCACTGTACAGGAGATAGACAAATCCACAGGGTATTATGACTTCTTGCTAAAGCCTACCAACGAAAAGTACCAATCCGAAACCAATGCGGGCGTACGCTTACACTTGGCTTACCTTTCTGAAAATGAGATGCGTTGGGAACAAACCGTACGTGTAGATGGCAAGCCTTTCGTAATCACTATGAACTTTACAAAAAATTAAAATAATTATCTATGACAAAAGTATTCAAAAACATAACTCTATTTCTAGTAGCTGGCTTACTTTTTGTAGGCTGTGAAGCGATTAATAATTCCAACAAGACACAGCGTGGTGCTGTAATTGGAGCTGCCAGTGGAGCTATCCTTGGGGCTATTCTTGGTAACAATGTAGGTAGCGGAGGCAATAGTGAACTCGGTGCTGTTATTGGTACCGCTGTAGGAGGGGCTGCAGGTGCCATTATTGGAAACCAAATGGACAGACAAGCCAAAAAAATTGAAGAAGAAATTCCTGGTGCTGAAGTAAAACGTGTAGATGACGGTATCGTGGTTACCTTTGATGAAAAAAGTGGGGTTACCTTTGCTTTCAATAAGGCAGATCTTACCGATGAAGCTAAAACTCTGCTCAACAAAATGGTAAGTGTACTTAAGGAATATCCTGATACCAACGTAATTGTAGCTGGACATACTGACAGCAAAGGAAAAGCTGCCTATAACATGGGACTTTCCGAAAGACGTGCTAAAGCAGTTACTAACTTCTTTACTTCTAACGGACTGAATGCTTCTCGCTTTACTACTAAGTGGTTCGGAGCTACCCAACCTGCTTATGACAATGCTACTGAAGAAGGACGTGCCAAGAACCGTCGTGTAAACATCGCTATCGTTCCTAATGAAAAAATGAAGGAAGATGCAAAAAAACAAGCTCAACAGTAAATTTTCATAGTTATTATTGTTTTAGTTATTCTATTTGAAGAGGTGCAGCAATGTACCTCTTTTTTTTGCCCTTAGGCGATTATTTATTAATTTTTATTCGTATATTTGCGGAAAAAATTTATACTTATGAACAGTATTACCTCTACTGATTTTACTTTTGAAAATCAAAAAACTGTTTACAAAGGAAAGGTACGTGATGTATATACTATAGGAGACGACCTTCTGGTAATGGTAGCCACTGATAGACTTTCCGCTTTTGACGTTATTCTACCTAAAGGAATCCCTTACAAGGGGCAAATTCTTAACCAAATAGCCAGTGAAAACTTGCAGCTAACAAAAGACATAGTCCCCAATTGGCTATTGGATACTCCAGACCCCAATGTGTCGGTAGGTCTCCGCTGCGAGCCCCTAAAGGTGGAGATGGTTATACGTGGTTACTTGGCAGGACATGCCGCCCGTGAATACAAGGCAGGAAAGCGTACCCTCTGTGGAGTACCCCTGCCTGAGGGACTTGTAGAGAATGCTCCCCTACCCTCCCCTATTATTACTCCTTCTACCAAAGCAGACAATGGCACTCACGATGAGGATATCTCCCGTGAGGACATTCTCAAAAGAGGAATCGTTTCAGCTGAGGACTATGCCCTTATGGAACGATATACTTATGCTCTCTTCAAGCGCGGTAGTGAGTTGGCCCGTGAGAAAGGGCTTATCCTAGTGGATACCAAATATGAGTTTGGTAAAACTAAAGATGGCGTTGTGGTACTTATCGATGAAGTACATACTCCTGACTCCTCCCGCTATTTCTATGCAGAAGGTTATCAAGAACGCCTAGAGAAGGGAGAACCTCAAAGACAACTCTCTAAAGAGTTTGTACGCCAGTGGCTTATAGAAAATGGTTTCCAAGGACGAGAAGGAGAACAAGTACCTGAAATGACTGATACCCATGTAACTTCTATCTCCGAGCGCTATATAGAGCTATATGAGCATCTCTTAGGTAAAAAATTCATCAAGTCCGATACCACTAATATACAAGAACGCATTTATAAAAATGTAAGCGAGTACTTACACAGCTTACTATAATATTTTCACTATTCACTCTTAATTTTTTCAATTGAAATGAATATACTTTTGTTAGGTTCAGGAGGTAGGGAACACGCTTTTGCCTACTTACTCTCCCGCAGCCCTCGCTGTAAGCAACTCTATATAGCCCCAGGTAATGCAGGTACTGCCCTTGAGGGAGAAAATGTAGCCATGGACGCTACTGATTTTCCAAAAATTAAGGAGTTTTGTTTAAGCAAACAAATTTCTTTGGTTGTAGTAGGTCCAGAAGAGCCTTTGGTCAAGGGAATTGTAGATTTCTTTGCACAAGATACCGCACTTTCGCAAATACCCATTGTAGGCCCCTCTCAAAAGGGAGCTACTCTTGAAGGAAGTAAGGAGTTTGCCAAAGAATTCATGCAGCGCCATCATATCCCTACCGCTCGCTATGCTAGTTTTACCAAAGATACTATAGAGGAAGGATTGCGCTTTCTAGAGAGCATGAAAGCCCCCTATGTACTTAAGGCTGACGGTCTTGCCGCAGGAAAGGGTGTGGTCATCTTGGAGAACCTTCAAGAAGCCCAAGCAGAACTTAAACGCATGCTTCTTGAGGAAAAATTTGGTACAGCTAGCCAAAAAGTAGTTATTGAAGAATTTCTCAAGGGAATAGAGCTAAGTTGCTTCGTACTAACCGATGGGGAAAGCTACAAAGTACTCCCTACCGCCAAGGACTATAAACGTATAGGAGAAGGAGATACTGGACTGAACACAGGAGGTATGGGAGCTGTTTCTCCGGTTCCTTTTGCCAATGAAGCTTTTATGCAGAAAATAGAAGAGCGAATCATAAAACCTACCATAGAGGGGCTCAAAAAGGAGCAAATCACCTATCGTGGTTTTGTCTTTATTGGTCTTATCAAGGTTGGAGATGATCCTTATGTAATTGAGTACAATGTACGTATGGGTGACCCTGAAACTGAGGTAGTACTCCCACGACTACAAACCGACTTGGTATCACTGTTAGAAGCCACCGCCAAAGGAAAACTCAAAGATTGCTCTCTCTCCATAGATCCCAGAAGTGCCACCACTGTAATGATCGTCTCAGGAGGTTATCCGGAGGAGTACGAGAAAGGAAAAGTCATCTCAGGACTTCAACAAGAGGGCGAAAGTATCATCTTCCATGCAGGTACTCGAGAAAAAGACGGAGAAGTACTCACTGCAGGAGGTCGTGTACTTGCCATCACTTCCTTAGCCGATGATTTTAAGGAGGCTCTAAAAAAATCATATAGCCGTATCGAAAAAATATCTTTTGAAAATATGTATTGCCGAAAAGATATTGGTATGGATTTGTAATTTCTTTTCCACCAAATATAAATTATACTAAAGGGCTGTTCTTTTCAGAGCAGCCTTTTTATTGCTTACCTATCACAAATTGAGACAAGGAAAATCACTTGTAAATTGTACAATTACAAACGAATTTCCCTTTGCTTATATCCATTACTAGCTAAAAAACGGCTATTTAGAATGAATTAAAAATAATTTTTATTTTTCTTTGGTATATAAAAAATATTTTTTACCTTTGCCTAAAATTTAAACACCTTTTTACAATAAAATTTTAGACATGAGAACTATCATTTATCGTATGATGTTTTTTCTTTTCCCTATATTGGCAGTAGCACAACAAGCTACTTTTAAGGGAAAGATTACTGCCGAAGGAAAACCTATTCTAGGAGCAGATGTAATTCTTCGCAAAGGAAGAGAAGTAAAAGGCACCAGCAGCAAAGCCTCTGGAGAGTACACTGTTAAGGTGCCTGCTGGGGAATATCAGCTTACTATCTCCTCGGTGGGTTTCAAGACCATCAACCAAGCACTTACCCTTTCAGAAGGAGAGACAATCACTCAAAATTTCAACTTGCAGAAGGACTTGCTAGAGATTGATCAAGTAGTGGTTACCGCTACACGTAATATTATTCCACAATACAAATCTCCTGTGGTGGTGAGCAAAGTTACAGGACATATTTTCGAGACTACCCAATCACTGAGTCTTGCCGAAGGGCTTAACTTCACCCCTGGACTACGTACTGAAACAAACTGCCAGAATTGCGGATTTAACCAATTACGCATCAATGGTTTGGAAGGTTCTTACTCACAAATCTTAATCAATGGACGTTCTGTATTCTCTTCCTTGGCAGGGGTATATGGCTTGGAGATGATTCCTGCCAATATGATTGACCGTGTAGAGGTGGTCAGAGGAGCAGGCTCAGTACTCTATGGAGGTAATGCCATAGGGGGCACCGTGAATATCCTTACCAAAGATCCTACTCATAATACATTCATGATAGGCAACAGTCTCTCCCTAATGAAGGACGGAAGCCCTGATAATACCCTCTTTGCCAACACTTCTGTTGTTTCGGAAGATTTCGACAAAGGGCTTACCCTCTTTGCTTACCAACGCAACCGTAAGCCCTACGACTCCAATGATGACGGCTATTCGGAAATCACCAAACTACACAACACTACCTTCGGAGCAGATGCTTTCTGGAATCCTGATGAAAACAATAAAATAAAGCTCAACCTAAACAGTATCAATGAGTTCCGTCGTGGAGGAGACAAATTTGACTTATTACCTCACGAATCGGATATTACTGAACAATTACGTCACCGCATTGTAGCAGGAGACCTCTCCTATGAGAGATTCTCTGAAGACCTTGCCCATAAGTTTTCCCTATACACTTCCGCTCAATATACTGATAGGGATGGATATTATGGTGGAGGCTTAGGCTATGCCGTTAATAGCAAAGATGAGTTTGATGCTCTTACCAATGAGGACAAAGAGGAATATTTCAAAGCATTGGCCAAATATGGACATACTACCGAGTTGGTAGGAGTAGGAGGGGCTCAATACGCCTACAGCATTTCTCCTGAACTGAATCTTTCCTTGGGAAGTGAATATAAGTACGACAAAGTAAACGACAATTATGTAGGTCAAAACCGCTCTGTGGATCAAGTAGTACGCACCTATGGGAACTACCTACAAGTGGAATGGAACCCACTGAAGAAGCTCACCCTACTAGGAGGTAGCCGCTATGATTATCTAGATATAAAGGGTAACTACCTCTTCGGGGGAGTAAATAAGGAATCTAACAAACAGATATCCAAGTTTGTCCCTCGCCTTACAGCCATGTATGATCTAAGTGAGACCCTCAAGCTCCGTGGTTCCTTTGCCCAAGGCTATCGTGCTCCACAGGCCTTTGATGAAGATCTACATACTGAGGTGTTGGACGGAAACCCTATTTTTGTAGAATTAGACAAAGATCTTACTAGTGAGACCTCTAACAGCTATACAGCTTCTCTTAACTATACCCAAAGAGAAGGAAATACTCAGGCCAATCTTATCTTGGAAGGTTTTTACACCCTTATCAATAACCGTTTTATCAATCAAGACCTTACTGATATAGGAAATATCAAACATAAACTAAAAACCAATGCTACCGACCAGCTACATATCATGGGAGCAAATGTAGAAGCTAATTTTGCCTTTGGTTCCCAATGGGTATGGCAAACAGGACTTACCTACCAACAATCTCGATTCTCTGAAGAGCAAACCATTTGGGAAAATGAAGACGCTTCTTCTCCGAAAAAAGTCACTTCCGACCGTGTTATGCGCTCCCCTGACTTATATGGCTACACTACCCTATCCTACAATCCTATTGCCCCGCTTAAGCTAAGCTACAACGGTGTATTCACAGGACAGATGTATGTACCTCATATCATTGATGCTGAATCAGGAGAACAAATCCTTGTGAAATCACCCAATTTCTACGAACAGAACCTAAGAGCTGCCTATACCTTCACTCTAAAAGACAATTACAAATTGGAAATATTTGCAGGTGTGAAAAATATCTTTGACCAATATCAGAAAGATTTTGACAAGGGCAAGGATCGTGATGCAGATTACATCTATGGGCCACAACACCCTCGCACTTTCTTTATGGGGCTAACATTATCACTGGATTAATTATTCATGCAATCAATCGTCAAAACAAACGAATTGTTGATCCCTGACTACTGACCATTGAAAAAGAAAGATTCTTTTATCCAAATATCGTTTCTGTAAAAAAGAGGCACCTTATTGGTGTCCTCTTTTTTTTCACTTTTCACTTTTCATTTCACACTTAAATATGTATCTTTGCACAAAATTCTTATCATTAGGACAAGACCCTTTATGTCAAAAATATATTATCTATTTATCACCTTTTTCCTCTTATTATCAGTCTCTTATGCACAGGATACTGCGCCTAGACAGATAGAAATTGTCTATGCGGGTACCCTTACTATTGATAATGATAAGTACCCTGGGGCTACCATTTTTAATTCTGATGAGGAGCGCAAGGTACAATTCCGCCACCAAGGTATGGATATCTGGTGTGATGTGGCTGTACTCTACCAGAAAACCAATCAAGTGAAGGCCTTTGGAGAAGTTTTCATTCAGCAGGGAGACTCACTGAAGATGAATAGTGAATTTATAGAATACAATGGAGATACAAAAATAGCTATTGCCAAAGACAATGTAAAGCTACGCAATGAAAAGATGACCCTTGAAACTCAAGAACTCTTCTTTGATCGCAATACCCAGCAAGCTTACTACCTAAACCATGGGAAAATCTCCGATGAGGAGAATGTACTCACCAGCAAGGAAGGACGCTACTTTGTTGCCCCTAGGAAGAGCCAATTCACTACCCAAGTAAAAATCACCAATGCGGATTTTGAGGTCAATTCACTAACCTTGGATTATTACCATGCCACCGGACATATCTACATGTTTGGTCCCACTACTATTACTGGGAAGGATTACATTGCCTATGGAGAAAAAGGCTACTATGACACCAAAGCAGAGAAGGGTTACTTCATGGATCATGCACGTATAGACTATGCCAACAAACTGCTTACTGGAGATAGTCTTTATTTTGATAATTCTAAGAGTTTTGCCTCGGCTACCAACAATATTATTATCCGAGATACTATCAATAAGACCCTAGTCAAGGGGCACTATGGCGAGGTACATAAAGCACAGGACTCTATGTATATCACCAAAAAAGCACTAGTTATCAGTGAGGTAGAAAAAGGGAAAGATTCTATCTACATTCATGCCAAGCGCATCATGGTAACGGGGAAAACAGGGGCTCGCATTGTACGTGCCTATACAGGTGCTCGTATATACAAATCGGACATTCAGGGTAAGTGTGATTCTATTCACTCCAGCCAAACAACAGGCCTTACGAAACTCATTGGGAAACCTATTATTTGGAGTGGTAAAAGCCAAATGACAGGAGATAATATCCATATCTTAGCCAATACCCAAACTGAAAAACTAGATACCCTTAAAGTATTTGACAACGCCTTTCTTATAGAGAAAGATACCTTAGGTACCGGCTTTAACCAAGTGAAAGGAAAAATTTTAAAAGGAAAGTTTCGTGAAAACAAATTAAATAACGTAAATTTGTATCAGAATACGGAGGTTATTTATTATGTATATAACGACCAAAATCTGCCCGTGGGGATTAACAAGTCCAAATGTAGCCAAATTCGTATAGATTTTGCCCCAAGCCAGCAAATAGAAACTATCGTTTTCTATAAAAATGTAGATGGAGGCATCTATCCAGAAGATAAAATCAGCAAAGAGGAACTTCGCTTCCCTAATTTTAATTGGCGTGGTGATGAAATGATACTCAGCAAGAATGATATTTTTCCTGAAGATGAGAAAAATATACAACTTACGCCTATTCGGGGTATAAAATCTGAAGAAATAGACCTTATAGAAGAAAAACTAATACCTAAAACAGAAAATTAATGCCTTTGTGGAAAAAATATTTGCTTTTCCTATGGAAATCAACCAATCAACATGGCGTACATTCTCCCTTTGTATTCCGATTGGTTACCCAGTGCCTTTACCGTCGTGAAAAAATTCCTTGTACACACTATCCCAAAGGTATTACCCCAAAAAAAGGACAATTTTTGCTTCGATTGATAAAATATTTTGCCCCTAAGAGTATAAAAATATATAGTGATCGTAAGGATTTTGCTACGCTGTTTCCTTCCTCTCTCACAGAGATAACCAGCGAGCAGAAGGACATGATCATTCTTTACCAAAGAGATAACAAACCCATTGTAGAGGAGCTATTGGCACAGATGCATAATGACAGTATACTGGTACTAATAAGCCCACACGAGAAAGAAAACGAAAACTTTTTCAAACAATTAGCTGAAAACAAGGCTTTCACCGTAGTGATAGATACTTTCTCTTTTGCCTTATTCTTTATACGAAGTGAACAAGAGAGAGAATGTTTCGTCATTCGCAATTAGTGATTTGTTATTACTTTTTACCTTTTATCTTTTACCCAAATTCAAGAATTATGGAAAGAAAACAATTATTAACTTCCAAAGAACTAGATGTTATCCTACATCGTTTGGCGTGTCAGCTTATAGAGAACCATACCGATTTCTCCGATACAGTACTTATAGGCCTACAACCTCGTGGAGTGTTCTTAGCCCAGCGCTTAGTGGCAATGCTTGGTAAAGAATATCAAGTAGCGGGCATACAATATGGCGCCTTGGACATCACTTTCTTTCGTGATGACTTCCGCAGAGGAGAAAAGCCCTTGGCTGCCAATACCACTGATATTCCTTTCCTCGTGGAGGACAAGAAGGTAGTATTCATAGATGATGTTCTCTATACAGGGCGCAGTATTCGTGCGGCACTGACCGCCTTACAGTCCTTTGGTCGTCCCAGCAAGGTGGAGCTATTAGTACTGATAGACCGTCGTTTTAGTCGCGACCTCCCTATACAACCCGATTATATAGGAAAAGCTGTAGATGCCATCAACAAAGAGCGAGTGGTTGTCAATTGGGCATCACAGGACGGAGAAGACGCCGTCTATCTCATAGAAAAACAAGCATAGAAACAACCCTACCCATAAAACACATCACAATGAACCAGTTAAGTGTCAATCACCTATTAGGCATCAAATACCTCACCCCTGAGGACATTGAGCTTATCTTCACCACAGCCGACCAATTCAAGGAGGTGATCAACCGTCCTATCAAGAAAGTACCTTCACTTAGGGATATTACCATTGCCAATTTGTTTTTTGAGAATAGTACCCGTACGCGCCTTTCTTTCGAACTAGCTGAAAAGCGCCTTTCAGCCGATGTAATCAATTTCTCAGCTGCACAATCCTCTGTAAAGAAAGGAGAGACCCTCATTGACACGGTCAATAATATCTTGGCTATGAAAGTGGATATGGTTGTTATGCGCCACCCCAACCCTGGAGCAGGTGTTTTTCTTTCCCAACATGTGAAAGTACCTATTGTCAATGCAGGAGATGGTGCCCATGAGCACCCTACCCAAGCCCTTTTGGACTCTTATTCTATACGAGAGCGGTTGGGAAGTGTAAAAGGAAAGAAAATAGTGATCGTGGGAGATATTCTGCACTCACGTGTAGCCCTTTCCAATATATTTGCCCTACACATGCAAGGAGCGGAAGTGGCTGTATGTGGCCCTAAAACCCTTATTCCTAAATACATAGATGAATTGGGTGTACGTGTAGAGACCGATCTAAGGAAAGCACTCCAATGGTGCGATGTAGCCAATATGTTACGTATCCAGAACGAACGTTTGGATATTCCTTACTTCCCTTCCACTCGGGAGTATGTACAACAGTATGGGCTTACCCAACAGATACTGGATGAGATAGGCAAGGAGATTATCATCATGCACCCAGGACCTATCAACCGAGGTGTGGAACTTACCAGCGAAGTAGCCGACGGCCCACAATCAGTAATCCTTGATCAGGTAGAAAATGGGGTGGCTATTCGCATGGCGGTCATTTACCTATTAGCTTCACAGATAAAGATGCAGTAAGCATCTATTTTCTCATATACTCTAAGTATGTCTTCAGCTCTTTTTGTAGCTCTTCGGTTGCATTCACCAAGGGAAGACGTACTTCAAGCGTATTGATTACCCCTAGGAGAGAGAGCAATGCCTTGATTCCTACGGGGTTTCCTTCTTTGAAAATCAGCTCCATGGCTTCTAAGAGTTGATACTGAATAGTGTTAGCCTCCTTATAGTTACCCTCCAATCCTTGACGTATCATCTGACTATACCGCTCGGGGAATGCTTGTCCTAACACCGAGATAGTACCATCACCGCCTAGAAGCACGGTAGGCAAGGCTGTTGCATCATCGCCTGAGATGACCAAAAAATTCTCCCTGCGCCCTCTCAAAAGGTGCATAATCTGGACTATATTGCCTGATGCCTCCTTAATTCCTATGATATTGGGCACCTCTTTGGCTAGGCGTAGAGTAGTGCGATAGTCCATATTGACTCCTGTACGAGAGGGTACATTGTAGAGTAGGATTGGCAATTCTGTCGCCTCGGCCACTGCTTTATAGTGCTGGTAAAGTCCCTCCTGTGAAGGCTTGTTATAATAAGGAGTTACTGAAAGTATGGCTATATAGTCCTTGGGAGATACCTCTCGTACTTGCTCTACAATCGTTTGAGTGTTATTCCCCCCTACTCCCAATACCATAGGTAATCTTCCATTATTGGCTTGTTTGACTGTTTTTTTGACTAATTCTTTTTCTTCAGTAGAAAGGGTGGGAGTCTCAGCAGTCGTACCCAAGACCACCAAATAGTCCACTCCATTTTCCACTTGGGAGTGTACTAGGCGCTCAAGAGCTGGTACATCTATTGTCTTATCTTCTTTAAAAGGAGTTACTAAAGCTACTCCTGTTCCTTGTAAAGTTTTCATTGTAATGTTTTTATAATTTTTTTAGCTTCTTGAATAAAAGTGTTTCCATCCTGAAGAGGAGCTGAAATAATCACATCGTTGAAAGCGGGATCTATACCACTTACTCCTATACGTAGCTTAGCTTTCACTCCCGATGAAAGCAATAACAAAGGGAGCTTAGGAGTCGAAAAACAATTAATCAGCAGGTCATATTCCAATTCCCAAAGCCTATCGGCATGGTAATTGCGAATCCCTCCCGAATAGTTAATATCTTTCCATGAAAAGAGCGGAATACCCTCTATTTGTATATCCACTCCCTTTTCATCATAGCCCAAAATCACATAATTTTCTGAATTGATACCGTACTCCTTGATGAAATTTTTCAAGAAATCCACCTTATGCACCTCCTCTATATCCACAATACATCCTATCTTCTGTATATGCAACTTATTACCATTCAGAGAATTAGTTCTTTTCTTAAGGTTTTTCTGTATCCGATTTTTAATCGCTATATTTTTAAATATTTTCAAAGTAAAAATTATAAAGATTTCACTGCAAATGTAATGAATATTTATTAATTTTGCACGCTGAAACTAAAACATTTTTATGAAAAAAAATTTATCCGCCTTTTTGGTACTGTTTTTGCTTATAGTTTCTTGCAAATCAAAGAGCTATTTTACTGAAGCTATAGAAGGGGAACAGCTACCAATAACCAAAGAAACAGAAGAAGATGAGAATATAAAGGATTACCTCTCACCTTTCCGTTATCACTTGAACAAGTATTTGGACAAAGAACTTTCTCACAACACTACTACTATGGTCAAGGATATCAAGACCTTAGAAGATGGAGAGATGAATATGCCTATTGGCAATTTCTTTGCTGATGCTATCTATGAACAGGCCGATGGATACTTTTTTAATAAAAAGAAACGTCATATAGATTTTTCTTTATTCAACTGGGGAGGAATTCGCTCAGAATTAGCAGAGGGAAGTATCACCACCAGAATGGTCTATCAGCTAATGCCTTTTGAGAACCAATTAGTTGTTGCTGAAGTTACAGGAGCACAGCTCTATGACATGGCCAAATACCTCTTTGATAGCAAGCTCCCCCACCCTATCTCAAACCAAGTGCAACTAACTATGAACACACGAGGGGAAGTGGTGAGTTTCCTTGTCAACAAAAAACCTGTATTGCGCAAGAAGCGCTATTATGTTTGTACCTTTGACTACCTATACAATGGAGGAGATAGAATGAACTTCTTTAAGAATTCCTTGAATGTAACTAACATCAGTTACAACGCTAGAGAAGCCCTTATTGATTACCTAAGAAAGACGGATCACATAGACTTCAAATCCGACGGACGATTCAGAATAAAATAATATAAAACTATAAACACACAATTTAATGGAAAGAAGAAATTTCGTAAGAAATATAGGAGCTGGTGCCTTATTCTTAGGCTTGGGAGGTGTCTCCTATGCCTTTGACAGAGATAAAAATAAGGATAAGATCAAAAAATACAAGAAACATATCACCATACTGCATACCAATGACACTCACAGTCATATAGATCCCATGCCTTCCGATGACCCACACTACCCTGACAAAGGAGGCGTAGCACGTCGTGCGGTTTTAGTGGAACAGGTACGCCGAGAGAATCCCAACACGCTGCTTTTTGATGCAGGGGATATCTTCCAAGGTACGCCTTACTTCAATTATTATGGGGGGGAATTGGAATTCCGCCTTATGTCTATGCTCAAGTATGACGCTGCTACTTTCGGCAACCACGATTTTGACAACGGGATAGAAGGGCTCCTCTTCCAGATGCCTCATGCCAAATTTGACTTTATTTCTTCCAATTATGACTTTACCAATACCGTCTTAGAGGGGAAGACAAAACCTTACAAAGTATTTGAAGTTGATGAAGTACGTATAGGGGTATATGGCTTAGGAGTAGAGCTTAAGGGATTGGTTACCAAAGAACTTTATAAAGAAACCAAATACCTTGACCCTGTGGAAATTGCCTTAGATATGGAAAAGAAACTACGTAAAAATGAGAAATGTGATATTGTCATCTGCCTCTCTCACTTAGGTTTCCAATACCGTACAGATAAGGTATGTGACCTTACCATTGCCAAAAAAACCTACGAAACTGACCTTATCATAGGTGGGCACACTCACACCTTCATGAGTGAACCTGTGATTGTGAAGAATAAGGGCAATCGCGAAATTCTTATCAATCAAGTAGGGTGCTACGGTATTAACTTAGGTCGTATCGATTTCTACTTAGATAACAAAATCAAAACCAGTGGCGTACAAATTCTAGTCTAATTTTCTCAAAAATCATATCCAAAACGAAAGAGGTTGTCCAAAAGAACAACCTCTTGTTTTATTTTAATATGAATTCGATATAAGAATCCGACTCACGTTATTTTACATTGAAGCGATATTTTACACCTGCAAGGAATTGGAAACCTTGTACAGGGTAGGACGTCCAGCGCTGATAGCTTTGCCCTAGTACATTACTCAAATCTACAAAAGCTGTCCAGCGCTTTAGGAAAGTATAATCGGTAGAGAAATTAAGATCAAAAAAGCCATCAAGAGTTAGCTCCTCCGCTGTCAAGGCTGGTAGGCTATGTTTTATATCCTTTCGCTCCCCTACATAGTAGAAAGAAGTCCCTACATTCCACTGGGGAAGAATACGATAACTTGCCGAAAGAGCTGAAGTAAATAGTGGCAAATTCCTCTCTTGGGCTTTTAGGGAATCAAAAGAATAGGTATTTATCTTGGCAAAAGCATCTATATAAAAGCTATCCAAAAACTTACCCCTGATAGTTGCTTTTGCTCCAAAGGACATAGCGTCTTGGTATATAATACTATAAGAATTATCATACTGATAAGGCTTACGATCGGCAAGAGTATATTTTTCATTAGCCTGATACATAGGCA
>NZ_CALHGG010000094.1 GCF_938029845.1 uncultured Capnocytophaga sp. | reverse complement strand
AGTATTTGGAGATAAAGATGGTATCAAAACCGAGCTTTTCCGCCTCCGAGATACGTTGTTCTACGCGCTGTACGGGTCGTATTTCTCCTCCTAAGCCTACTTCGGCAGCAAAGCAAAAGGTTTTGGGGATTGCCACATCTTCATTGGAAGAGAGTATCGCCATAGCGACGCCTAAGTCGGTGGAAGGATCATCTACCGAGATACCTCCTGTGATATTTAGGAACACATCCTTGCTCCCTAAGCGGAAACCGGCGCGCTTTTCCAGTACTGCAAGGAGCATATTCAGGCGCTTGGCATTGAAGCCCGTGGTGGAGCGTTGAGGGGTACCATATACGGCACTGCTTACAAGAGCTTGTATTTCAATCATGAGTGGGCGCATCCCCTCTATGGTGGCCACTATGGCAGTGCCAGAGCTATTCTCATCAGTCTTGGAGAGGAGTACCTCAGAGGGGTTGCTCACTTCCCTAAGACCTGTGGAAAGCATCTCATAGATGCCCAATTCGGAGGTAGAACCAAAGCGGTTTTTTAGGGCTCTGAGGATACGAAATACATGGTTGCGGTCGCCCTCGAACTGTAGGACAGTATCTACCATGTGTTCCAATATTTTAGGTCCCGCTATGGTGCCGTCCTTGGTGATATGTCCCACGATAATCACAGGCACTCCCGTGAGTTTGGCATACTTGATGAGCTCCGCTGTACATTCCCGAATCTGAGAGATACTCCCTGCCGAGGCTTCTATATAGTCTGAATGGAGTGTCTGTATGGAGTCTATGATAAGGATTTCAGGGTCAAGGTCTTTTATCTGTTGGAAGATGTTTTGAGTCTTGGTTTCGGTAAGTATATAGCAATTATTGCGAGCATTGGTGATACGTTCCCCTCGCATCTTGATCTGTTTTTGGCTTTCCTCGCCTGATACATATAGGGTTTTGTAGGGCATACGCATGGCGATTTGTAGCAGCAGGGTACTCTTACCTATCCCAGGTTCACCTCCTATGAGTACGACTGAACCAGGTACGATACCTCCGCCGAGTACATTGTTGAGTTCTTGGTCACCGCTATCCAACCGCATTTCTTTTTCAGTGGTGATTTCATGTAAGGGGACGTATTTGTTGGTTTTTCTTGAGCGGGGGGTATCATCTTCGTCCTCATTTTTTTTCCATTGGTGTTTTTCTTCCTTTTGGATTACCTCTTCCACAATGGTATTCCACTCCTTACAAGCATAACATTGTCCTTGCCATTTGCTGTATTGTGCCCCACAGTTTTGGCAGAAAAAAGCAGTTTTTGTCTTTGCCATTTTGTCTTTTGTTTTGACAGCAAAGATAAGAATAATTTGTCAATTTATGGATTTAGCAATTAGTTAATTTGTCAATTTACCAATTTATCAAGATATATATGCTAAATAATTGGTATTTTACCAAATTATTTTTATCTTTGCACCTTTCAATCAATCATTAACTACTGGCCACTAATAACTGAAATTATGTTTTTAACAGGTGCTCCTCTTTTTTATTATACACAAATCAGGGAAAGATACAAAAACTCTTATCTGGCGGAAGATGTCAATCAGGTGATTATTGGGATTGACTGTGACTACTTAGACGCCTATGAGTATAGTTATTCTTCCTTAGAACAGTATCATCAGCAGCAGAAAGCCATAGCTCCTTTTGCGGGACTTTTTGGGGTGTTTTCTTATGAGACGATTCATTTCTTTGAACAAATTCCTGAGAAAACCCAAAGGCAATATGACTTTCCTGCTTTTGTTTTTGCCAATGCAAAGGCCTATCTGCACTATTCCAAAGTGAGCAAGGTGTATTCTTTCTATGGTGATGAGCAGCAGTATCTCCATTTCTTAGAGGAAGCTAACGCCCAAGAGTTGCCCCCAACACAAGAGGCTTTTTATCAGTTACAGACTGATCTTACTCAGGAGAGAGCACATTTCTACCAAATGGTAGAAAAAGCCAAGGAATATATACGTTCAGGGGATGTTTTCCAAGTGGTGCTCAGTGAACAATTGTCCGTTAAGAGTAATCTGGACTCATTAGATTTCTATCGCTATCTGAGTAAGGCCAATCCCTCCCCTTATATGTTCCACTTCCCAACCCAATATGGTGATGTGGTGGGTTCTTCTCCCGAAATTCTAGTAGATATTACAGGTAGTCAGATTCATATAGCCCCTATTGCGGGTTCTCGCCCACGTGGAAAGGATGCCAATGAGGATTTACGCTTGGAACAGGAGCTTTTGGCTGACCCCAAAGAGTGTGCTGAACATCGTATGTTGGTGGATTTGGCACGTAATGATATTGGCAAATTTGCTGAAAAAGGCTCCGTAGTGGTTAAGGACATGATGCATATACTTCGCTATGAGCATATTATGCATATAGAATCCCATGTATATGGCACCAAGCGTGCCGAAGTATCTCCTTTTGAGGTAATTTCTATTGTTTTCCCTGCAGGTACCCTTAGCGGTGCCCCTAAAATACGAGCCATGGAGCTAATTGGAGAACTAGAATCTTTCAGGCGCAATGTCTATGGAGGAGGTATCGGCTTTTTGCACTTCAATGGAAATGTACAATTGGCTATTGTTATACGTAGTGCCTTCTTTGAAAAAGCCAATGTTGAGCAAGGGGAGGCAAAGGTCTTTATCCAAGCAGGAGCAGGCATTGTCTATGATTCTTCCCCAGAGAAGGAATATGAAGAGATATGCCATAAGCGGGCTTCTGTACTGAATGTATTTACCAAAAATTGTAAAGAGAAATGATATTACTGATAGATAATTACGATTCTTTTGTATTCAATGTAGCTCAATACCTCCAAGAACTCACCGACGAGGAGGTCAGAACCGTACGCAACGATGCGATTACTTGGGAGCAGATCACCGCCCTACACCCCTCTCGCATTGTGCTTTCTCCAGGGCCAAAGCATCCTAAGGATAGTGGTATCTGTTTGGAGATTCTTCAGAAGACAACCACCATTCCTGTCTTGGGTATCTGCTTAGGACATCAGGCTTTCGGTCTGGTCAATGGGGCAGAAATTAAGCGTATGGAAGTGCCCCTACATGGGAAAACCTCTACCCTTACGGTGACTGATGACAATACCTTGCTTTTCAGAGGCTTACCTAAGCAATTTCAGGTAATGCGCTACCACTCTCTCTATGTAGGGAAGGAGCAACTCCCTGAGAATATTCGTGTGACAGCCCTTTCGGACGATGATATCATTATGGCGTTGGAACACAAGGAAAAGCCTATCTATAGCATACAGTTTCACCCTGAATCATTTTTTACTGAGTATGGCAAGCATATCATCAAGAACTTTATCACTCATACTCAGAAGGTAGAATCTTCAGAAGTTTATCATACACTTCAGAGGGCAAGAGCCAATGAGGTATTCAAGGCAGCACTGAAGAAGCTACAGGAGAATATCCCTTTAGCCAACGAAGACTTCAAGGAAATTTGTGCAGTTATCCATACCAAACAGTATGATATTGTACAGTTAGGGGCTCTTTTGGTCTTGATTTCAGAGAAAAGTCTTTATCCTGAATCTCTGACTGCTTTTGTAAGAAATATTTTAGCTTATAGTACTACTTTTGCCGATGAGAGTCCTATGATAGATCTCTGTGGGACAGGAGGGGATGGTCTTAAAACGATTAATATTTCCACTACAGTAGCCTTCATCGTGGCTGCTATGGGGGTGAAGGTAGCCAAGCATGGCAATCGTTCGGTAACTAGCCAGAGCGGTAGTTCCGATGTATTAGGTCAATTGGGGATTCCTTTGGAAACATCTCTTTTGGAACAGCTAACACATCTCCAGAAAGAACACTTGGCTTTCTTCCATGCGCCTTTTTTTCATCCATTGGTAGGAGAGGTGAAGGAGGTAAGACAAAGGCTCGGTATACGTACGGTATTCAATGTGTTAGGTCCACTATTGCACCCCAATACCAAGCTCAAGTATCAGCTGGTAGGGCTTTACCACGAGCCAGTACAGCGCTTGTATGCGGAAACACTCCAGCTATTAGGCAGAAAACACGCCTTGGTTGTAAGGGGTAATGACGGCTTGGACGAGATTACCCTCTGTGATGAGACTAAGATTGTGGAAGTCAAGGACGGAAAGATACTTGAATATACTATAGCCCCTGAGATGTTTGGCTTTAAAAGGGCTTTCCATGCCGATATACAGGGAGGTACTCCAGAGGAGAATGCGGCCATACTCCTGAGAACGCTCAAGGGAGAAGAACAATCGCCTAAGTCGGATATCGTGATACTCAATGCTATGTTTGCTCTCTATGCAGCCGACTTTGTCAAGCACCCTGCCGAGGCCAAACCGCTTATAGAGGAGGCTATCCGTAGCGGAAAGGTGTATGAGCACTATTTAAGGGTAAAAGATAAAAGGTAAAAGGAGTATGAGACAAAAGCTATTAAAATACATACTGTTTCTAATAGCTGTTTTTGTAACAGATGTTATTTTCCTATTCTTATCCATGAAGGATTATAAGGGGGGTATGTCTTCCTCTTGCTTAGAATGTTCCTTAGGAGAAGATATTTTTGTATTTTTACTCATAAAAATGGGTGTTTTAGCGGTACTACTCACTCTTTTGTTTAGAGTAGTGAACAGGAGCGTGTATTTGTATGGATTGATTTTATTATTTCTATTATCCACGCTCTACTATATTAATTATATGCTTTTTGTAGATAGAGTTGCCGCTTGGAGTACTTATTCTTTTGAGGAGACATGGATTACTATATTTTGGAATTCTTATAGATATTTCCCTATGCTTATGATTATATATGTTCTTCTGACAAATAAGTTTATTAAAGAAATAAAAAATATTAACTATTAATGTGAATCAATAGTTAAAAATATTTATATAATCTAATTCGTTAAGGCGCAATTTATTGCATCTTAGAAAGCTAGCGAATTTGTATCTTAATGATAGAATTGCATTAACAATTAACAATTGATAATTAACAATTACTTTGGATATACTATTACAAATAAAACAGCAAAGAGATTTGCAACTCCAGCGAGAGCTGGCCTCTGTGGAGCGTCCTTCTTTTTTTAAGGCGCTGGCACAAGAGGGCATACGTATCATAGGAGAGATCAAGCGGGCTTCTCCCTCCAAGGGACAGATAGCCCTTGAGGATTTTGACCTCTTAAAACAAGCGGCTCACTATGTGGAGCATGGGGTGGCGGCTTTCTCTATATTGACCGAAGAGGCTTATTTCAAAGGAGATAACGCCTTTATCCCTCAGGTAGTAACGGCTTTCCCTCAAATACCTATACTAAGAAAGGACTTTATTTATACCCCTTTTCAGGTAGCACAAGCCAAGTTCTTAGGGGCTTCGGCTATCTTGCTGATAGTCAGAATGCTTTCTGATGAGCAGTTACAAGCACTCCATGCCTTGGCGTACGACTTACAAATGGATGTGCTAGTGGAGGTACATGATGAGGCTGAACTGCAAAGAGCATTGCGTATCCCTCAGTTGAAACTATTGGGAATTAATAACCGTAACCTCAATACCTTTGAGGTTTCCTTACAGACTACCGAGCGACTGCTATCCCAAATCCCTGAAGGACAACGCTCTTCACTGTTGGTGGTAAGCGAGAGTGGTTACCTCTGTAAGAAAGATGTACATTATGCTGAAACCCTCGGGGTGGATGCACTCCTTATAGGAGAAGCACTCATGAAAGGACTTTTATTCTAATGGAAAAAACAGCTTTGAAGATATGCGGTATCCGTAGTTTGGAAGAGATACAGGCTTTGAAGGACTTGCCTATTGATTATTTTGGGTGTATCTTTGCCCCAAAAAGTCCTCGCTGTGTATCGGTGCCATTAGCTAAGGAGATTACTAAAGTAGCCCATAGTGTAGGCAAGCAGACCGTAGGGGTCTTTGTGGATGCTCCTTTGGAGCAAATTGTAGATACAGTCAATCTTACAGAAATTGATGTAATACAACTGCATGGGGCGGAGTCAGAGGTGTTTTGCGAAATGCTAAAACCCTTAGGAATAAGGGTATGGAAGGCCTTCCCTGTATGGGACAAACTACCAATGATAGAGGATTACCTGCCTTATGTGGAGTTTCCTCTGTTAGACACCAAGGGAACCGCAGAAGGAGGCAATGGCTTCGCTTTCGATTGGCAACTATTGGAGGGGCTTCCTTCTTATAGCTTTATCTTGGCAGGAGGAGTCTCCGAGGAAAATGTACAAGAGGCACTCCTCTATAAGCCTGCAATTATAGATGTCAATAGCAAAGTGGAGCAAGGCAATCGAAAAAGTCGTCCCCTAATAGAAAAACTCATAGAAAAGATACATAAACACAGCAAATAGCCTAATAATATGACAAATAAAGCCTACTTTGGAAACTTCGGAGGACAATATGTGCCTGAAACAGCCATGTTTGCCCTAATAGAGTTGGAAAAAGAATACGAGAAAGCTAAAAATGACCCTCAGTTCCAAGCAGAATTGGAGGATTTGCTCAAGAATTATGTAGGGCGTCCTACTCCCTTATATTATGCCAAGAACCTCAGTGCGCACTACGGACATGATATCTTCCTTAAGCGAGAAGATCTCAATCATACGGGGGCGCATAAGATCAATAATGCCTTAGGTCAAGTACTTTTGGCCAAACGTATGGGTAAGAAAAAAGTGATTGCCGAAACCGGAGCAGGTCAACATGGCGTGGCTACTGCTACTGCAGCGGCACTCTTAGGGCTTGAGTGTGAGGTGTATATGGGGGCTGTGGATATGCAGCGCCAACAACTGAATGTATTCCGCATGGAGCTTTTGGGAGCTAAGGTGGTTGCCATAGAGGATGGTCTTAAGACCCTCAAGGAGGCTACTACAGCAGCTATACAGTCTTGGGTGGCTGAGATAGAAACCGTCTTCTATGTGATAGGTTCTGCCGTAGGACCACACCCTTATCCGACTATCGTAAGGGACTTCCAGTCGGTGATAGGTCGTGAAGCACGAGAGCAGCTCACAGCTTTGGGCAAGCATGCCGATCACATCATCGCTTGTGTAGGTGGTGGGAGTAATGCGATAGGTATTTTCTCAGGTTTCTTGGATGATACCTCTACCCAACTCTATGGAGCGGAGGCAGGAGGCGAGGGTATAGATACGGAGCGACATGCTGCTACCCTTACCTTAGGGCGTGAGGGAATTATTCATGGGATGAAGACCTATGTCCTTCAAGACAAGTACGGACAGATAAGCCCTGTACATTCTATCTCTGCAGGCTTGGACTACCCAGGAATAGGTCCAGAACATGCTTATTTGTTCCAAACCAAAAGAGCGCACTATCTTCCTATTACGGATCAGGAGGCTATGAATGCGCTGCTACTGACCACACGTAAGGAAGGTATTATTCCTGCTATTGAGAGTGCTCATGCGTTGGCTTATTTGGATAAATTATGTCCAACCCTTCCTAAGGACAAAAAGCAAACTATTGTGGTAAATGTATCAGGTAGGGGGGACAAGGATATGCACACCGTTTTTTCAGTATTAAAAGGAGAAAAATATGAATAAGAATACCATTGCAACTGTTTTCAGTGAAAAAGAAAAAGTCAATATAGGCTATATAGTGGCAGGTTACCCTTCTGTGGATTTTACTAAATCGTTCCTCTCCAATTTGGATAGAACAGCCATAGACATCTTGGAGATAGGTATTCCTTACTCCGATCCTTTAGCGGACGGAAAGCTCATCTCTCAGGCTTCTTTTACTGCTTCTCAAGCAGGAGTGACTACCGATACGGTATTTGATATGCTTGCTTCGGTAAAGGGCAAGGTACATAAGCCCTTGGTATTCTTGGTCTATTACAACCTTGTTTTTGCTTATGGAATAGATGCCTTTTTGCAGAAATGTGAGGATGTAGGTATCAGCGGACTGATTATTCCTGACCTCCCCTATGAAGAAGCACAAGAGCTGGTAGAAAAGCTTAGAGCACGCCATATAGCCTTTATTCCACTGGTGAGTGTAACTTCCGAGAGGCGTATTGCTCCTATTGCTTCCCTAGGTGATGGCTTTGTATATGCTGTGGGTTCTCTGGGGGTTACAGGAAGCAAACAGGTGGATCTGCCACGCCTTCAGGAATTTATTGCTCAAGTGAGATCTCAGACCTCCTTACCCGTGTCTTTAGGCTTTGGCATCAAGACCCATGCTGATGTGGAGCAGATGCGCCAATATGCCGATGGGGTTATCGTGGGTACTAGTATTGTGGCGCTTACTAGCTCCAACAACCTCGAAGAGACGATTACTCAAATAAACGAACTCTTTAAATAATTGTCAATTGTTAATGGTTAATTGTTAATTTGCCGATTAGTCGATTTGCTGATTTGCCAATTTGCTGATTTGTCGATTAGTCGATTTGCTGATTTGCCAATTTGCTGATTTGTCGATTTGCCAATTTGCTGATTTGTCGATTTGCTGATTTGTCGATTTGCTGATTTGTCAATTTGCCAATTAGTCGATTTGCCAATTGCCTCATTATCTAATTATCTAATTATCTAATTGTCTAATTGTCTAATTGACACATTGCCTCATTATCTAATTTGCTAATTATCTAATTATCTCATTGTTAAAAAGTAGCTTTGGGGAGGGAGTTATTTTTCCTTATTTTTGCCCTTTATAAAAAAAAGCAAAATGAGATTTTTTTTCCTACTCTTTTTCTTTCCTTTGGTAGCTTTCTCTCAACAGATAGACCCACTTCGTACCAAAGACGATCAAGCACAAACCCGCTGGGTGGATAGCCTGTACAACTCCATGAACTTGGATCAAAAAATAGGACAACTATTTATGGTACAGGTATTTAGTTCGCATACTGCCAAACAGCAGAAACCTATCAAGGATTTGATTAAGAAATATCATATTGGGGGAATTATCTTCTCCAAAGGTTCCCCTGTGGCTCAGGCAAAACTTACCAATGAGTTCCAATCTATCGCCAAAACACCTCTTTTTGTGGCTATGGATGCCGAGTGGGGACTGGCTATGCGTTTGGATTCTGTTTATGCCTTCCCATGGAATATGACCTTGGGGGCACTTAAGGATAATGCTTTGGTAGAGCAAACAGGCAAGCATATTGCCCAACACTGCAAGCGCTTGGGTGTACATATTGATTTTGCCCCTGATATAGATATTAATACCAATCCAAAAAACCCTATTATAGGCAACCGCTCCTTTGGAGAAAGCAAGTTCAATGTGGCTCAGAAAGGAGTAGCTTTCACCAAGGGGATGCAGAGCGTAGGGGTCTTAGCTTGTGGCAAGCACTTCCCTGGGCATGGAGATACGGAAAAGGATTCTCATAAGACCCTTCCTACTGTCTCCTTCTCCCGTGAGCGCCTAGAGAGTACCGAGTTCTATCCTTTCCAGCAGCTTATCAGTGCAGGAGTAGCCTCCCTTATGGTAGGTCACCTGAATGTACCTGCCTTGGATGAGGGCAAGCCTACCTCTATCTCCTACAAGGTGGTCTCTGGACTGATCAAGCAGCAGATGGGCTTTCAGGGACTGATCTTCTCCGATGCCTTGGGTATGAAGGGCGTGGCCGACTATGCCGAGTCTTCCCAAGTGGATCTGCAGGCTTTCTTGGCTGGGAATGATGTCCTTTTGATGTCCTCCGATCCTATCAAAGGGATAGAAGAGCTTAAAAAAGCCTATCAGGAAGGAGCTATCAATGAATACCGCTTGGCACATTCGGTGAAAAAGATACTTAAAGCCAAGTATTGGGCTGGGCTTAATAAGTACAAACCAGTGGCACTAACCAACCTCACCCAAGACCTTAATACCAAGGAGGACGATCTACTTGCAGAAAAAATCTATGAAAAAGCCATTACCTTAGCACAAAATGCTAAGAATGTACTACCATTGAAAAATTTGGATGTTAAGAAGACTGCATACATCAAGTTTGGTGACGATTCTGGATGGGAGTTCTTCAAGAATTTACGCTATTATCAGGATGTAGTACAGCTTAAGAGTGGCTCATGGGAGGCACTCAAGAAGGAAATGGCATCCTATGACCGTATTATCATTGGTTTGCATCACTCCAATGCTTCCCCTTGGGCAGAATACAAGTTTAATGCTCAAGAGCTGGCACTTCTCCAAAATATAGTCAAGGAGAAAAAGGAGGTGATACTTACCATCTTTACCAAGCCTTATGCCCTTTTGGACTTGCCAGACCTGAGCTCTTTTGCCGCAGTGGTGGTGGCCTACCAGAATGCACCTTTCGCCCAGCAGAAAGCAGCCCAACTCATCTATGGGGCGATTCCTTTTGAGGGAGTCTTGCCTGTAACTGCCCATAAGAGTATCCTCTTTGGGCGCAACTTGCCTACCAAACCCCTCAATCGCTTAGCCTATGGTTTGCCTGAGAATGCAGGGTTGAACTCAAAAAATTTTTACAAAATAGACTCTATAGTAACCGAAGCCATTCAAAAGCAAATGACTCCTTCGGCTCAAGTATTGGTAGCACGCAATGGGGTAGTGGTCTATCAGAAGAGTTTTGGCCGCTGTACCTATGATAAGAATGCCGAACAGGTGACCAATAATACCTTATATGACTTGGCTTCACTGACCAAGATTCTCTCTACCCTGCCTGAGCTAATTGACCTATATGACAAACAGAAAATAAAGCTCAATACCTCCCTCTCTACACTGCTGCCTATGCTCAGTGGTACTAATAAGGCCAATATTACTGTGAAGGAGGCGCTTTCTCACTATGGACAATTACAGGCTTGGTTGCCTTTCTATCGCAGAACTATGGACACAAAGACCAAAGTTCTCTCCTCTGATATCTATAACGCAACACTTACGCCCAAATATCCTACTCAAGTAGCGGAGAATATCTTTATCACAGATCATTATCGTGATACTATCCTACAATCTATTGCAAAAAGTGACCTTATCAAGCAAAAAAAATACCTTTATAGTGATCTTTCCTATTATCTTTTTCAAAAATATATAGAAAACACCAAAGGTAAACCGCTGAATGAGTTGGTAGAAAAAGATTTCTATAAGAGTATGGGGGCTTATCAGCTCACTTATCGCCCTTTAGACCGTTTTCCTAAGGAGCAAATAGCCCCTTCAGAGGAAGATAAGAGCTTCCGCCAACAGCTTCTCCGTGGTTATGTAAATGATCAAGGGGCTGCTATGCTCGGTGGAGTAGCAGGTCATGCAGGACTTTTTGGCACAGCCAATGATGTGGCTAAGATGATGCAGCTCTACCTGCAGAAAGGCTATTACGGAGGGATACGCTACTTCTCTGCCAATGCTTTTGATGCTTTCAATAAGAGCTATTTTATCTCCGAACGCAATCGCCGTGCTTTGGGTTTTGACAAACCACAGCTTCCAGGGCAGGGAGGTTATACTTGTGGCTGTGTATCCCCTGAGAGCTTTGGTCATACAGGCTTTACAGGTACCTTGGCTTGGGCAGACCCCGCCACTCAGACCATCTATGTCTTCCTCTCCAACCGTACTTTCCCTACCGCCGACAACAAAAAGTTGATTACCGAAAATATCCGTGCCAAAATCCAAAGAGTAGTACAGGAATCTTTGATGTAGTTCTAAGTTTTTAATTTTTAGTATATGACCCCTACACAAGCACAAATCGAACAATTAGTAGCCGACCTCAATGCTACGACTCAGCGGGAGGTAATTCGTATTTCGCTATCCTTAGCTGATAACTTAGCCCTTACCGATAGCAAGTTGGGCGGAACACCCTATATCCCCCAAGGGGGTGCGCTCCCTACCAGTGTCGATGGCAAACCGCTGTTTATGTTGGCGCAAATCAATTGTGAGCAGTTGCCGGAGAATACTTTGTACCCCAAAAAAGGACTCTTACAGTTTTGGATTGCTGCTACGGAAGCTCCTCTATATGGGTTGGATTATGAAGCTCCTTGTAGCAATGATTTTAAGCGGGTGATCTATTATCCTACTTTTGGAGAAGCTCTACCTATGGACGATTTTATCAACGATTATACTTTCGATGACAAGAATCTACCTTTCAATTCTAAAAGGCAATTTGCTTTGCATTTCAAAAAGGACACAGAGAGTATTTCTTTAGAAGAAAGGGCTGCTACCCAACTCTTTTTTCAGAAATGGAATGAATCCTTTTCAACTCATATAACTACCATTGATGAGTTTTTTGATGAAGTACCTGATGATATCTGTGAGGAAATCAATGCCTATCTCCTGAAAGAACCTACTGGACACAAAATAGGCGGTTACCCTTACTTTATTGAGTATGATCCTCGTGAAGAAAATGACCCTCATACTTTCCTGCTCCTGCAAATAGATATTGATAACATAGAAGGGGAAGAGATTTGTTGGGGAAATCTCGGAGGCATAGCTAACTTCTTTATCAGCTCTGAAGATTTGGATAATTGTAAGTTTGACAATATATTTTTTCATTGGGAAGATAATTATCAGGGCTAAAGATATAATTTTATGAATAAAATCATCTATTTCTTTGAATTTGGGGATAAAAGTGTAAATATAAAAAATTTTTACTATCTTTGTCTTCTCAAAACTAATCTCTAACAACTAAATACAAGTAATCAAATGAAAAAAATAATCGTAACCCTATTGATTGTACTTGCTATCGTGGCTTGTAGCAAGGAAGAAATTAAGAAATTGGAAGGCAAAGTAGATGTAACCCTCTACTTAAAGGATGCCAATGGCAATGCACTAAAAAACTGGGTAGTCTACGCCTACAACCAGTGGGCTTGGGAGAATAAAAATGGTTCAAGACCTACTTTCCATGCTCAATCGACAGCTACTGATGACAATGGTAAAGCTATTTTTACCCTAAGTGTAGATAAATTTGATGAACGTGAAATCTATCATTTTGTAGTCTATTACACTCAGGACAAGCAGAACCTTTCAGGTGATGATGTAACCAAAAACACACTAAAAACCAGCAAAGCCGTTACCCTCAGATCAGAAAATAACGACCCTATTACATTGCAGTTGTAGGGAGCAGGTTTTAGGGGGGAGAGGATAGGAGACGTCACTATACTTTTTTCTAACTCACCTCAAAAAATAAAAATATGCCCCCAACACAAGCACAGATCGAACAATTCGTTGCTGACCTCAACACCACTACCCAGCGGGAGGTGATTCACATTTCGCTGTCCTTAGCTGATAACTTAGCCCTTACCGATAGCAAATTTGGTGGGACACCCTATATCCCTAAGGACGGCACTCTACCTACTAGTGTCGATGGCAAACCGCTGTTTATGTTAGCGCAAATCAATTGTGAGCAGTTGCCGGAGAATACTTTGTACCCTCAAAAAGGACTCTTACAGTTTTGGATTGCTGCTACGGACGATTATCTATATGGCTTAGATCTCAACAATCTTTGTAATAATGAAAACAAACGTGTGATCTACTATCCTACTATTGGTGCAGCCTTACCTATAGAGAATTTTATAGAAAACTATACTTTTGAAAACTGTTACTTACCCTTTGATGCTGATTTACAGTTTGCTTTGCACTTTACCAATGGTACTGAAACCTTTTCAATAGAAGAAAAAGCCGCCGAAAGAAAGTTTATAAGAAAGTGGAATGAGATTTTTTCAGATGATATAAAGGAAATGTGGGATTTACCTCGGGAAACTTGCCAGATAATTGATAACTTATTACTAAAAGATCCTGCAGGGCATAAGATAGAAGGATATCCATACTTTACTCAGGTAGATCCTCGTGAAGAGAACGATCCTCATACATTTCTTCTTTTGCAAATAGATACAGATGAGGTAGAGAACAAAGAAATCCTATGGGGCGATTGTGGTGTAGCTAACTTTTTTATCTCCCCTGAAGATTTGGCGGCTTGCCAATTTGACAATGTACTATACAATTGGGATTGTAGTTAAGCTCCTTTGTGAATGCTTGTAAATAATTGTGAGTGTGGAATTGGCACAAAAGGTTACGTTTAATATTTGAATTTAGATCTTATGAATAAAATCATCAATAGAACCCTCCTTTTGGAATGGGGAGAAAGCGACACTTGCTTAGAAGAAGCAGGCGATGTATTTTTCTTTGACATCAATAATCACCTTAGTGGTGTGAATATTATTTTGCAACACAATGTAGGGAGTTGTATACTTCCCTCTCTACCCTCCTTCTTATTGGAAGAACAAAAACCTACAACACTTACCACGCTTTCACGAGAAGATTTTACTTTTGAAGTGGATGATTATACTCATACACGTTCGTACTTATGTGAAGATAACCTTGTATTTAGTTATGCCAATTGTAATAAACTATTAGATTTGGTGATTTTAAAGATTACGGAAAATCTTTATTTTATTCTCAATCAAGAAAAAGTACTACAATACATAGTTGTAACTGATATATCAACGATACTTTTCAATGATCTTTACTATTTGAAAGAAAAGGAAGTAAGAGAACTGTATTACTTAACCTATACTTTAAACTCCTATGATGTAGTACAATATGTAAGTATTTTAGAAAAAATACAGAACAATAAGTATTATCGCCAACAAATACTTGAAGATGTGGCAGATGATTTAGTAAATGATTTAAACGAATTGTTGGAAGATTAAGTATGACCCCATTATATGCACAATGTATCCCCTATAACGAAAGTATTAAGGGACGTATAGGAGGGAACCCTCCTATAAATATAGAAACGGAAATCCCTGAAGGGTATGCTTTCTATGCAACACTTGTTCATCCGGAGAAAGAAGATAAGATGTTATCTATTTTAGTTACAAAGGATATTGAAAAGTTAGTGAACAACAGTATTTATCCCAATATTGATATAAAAGTAATTGAACACAAATACGCTCCAATGGGCGTTCATTCAGAATATCGTTTAGAGAATTTCAACAACGCTATATTTTCCATAGGAGGATATACGGAAAAACAAGAAGGTAAATTTTTATTTATAAAAGCAGGAGGAGTTCCTAGATATATTCAGCAGAATGAGTTCTATTACAAACAACTTTTGGAAGATAATTATTCATTCTTTTTAATGATTGATGAAGAAGGATACATAGAGGGAGTTTTTGATGATGTTTTTAATTTTGGAGCATTGTATTTATACAAACACAATGACACACGAAAGATAATCGCCGGTTTTTGGCAATGTTCATAACAATAAGTAGCAGAATTATAAAAAAGATAACCCAAACAAATATAGGTAATGACAAGCGATTTTAAAAATAAAGTAGATTCCTATCTTTCTTTAGAAGTAGGTAGGCTTTTTATTCAATATAAGAACCTATGTTGATGGAATAGCTACTTTTAAAGAGCAAGAATATCCCTTTGAACTCTTCTGTAATGGTACAAAAATAAGCGGAAGCTTGCAGGAATATTTACTAATGGAAATAGAAGAAGAGCAATCATGATAACAAATCGATTAAAGAAACTACTTCTTAAGAACAATATAGCTATTGATTATAAAATTAGCCCCACGGAGTTTAATGCTAAGAAAGAGTTTATAATCAACATGTACCAATCCAAAGGATATGAGTCAATCAATGATTCATTGATACTCTTTTTAGGGTATTTCCTAAATAAAAGTTTCTCAGCGAGAGGTAATTATATAGATTTTACCTTAGAAAAAGTATTGACAAGCAATAACAAAGGACATTATTCCTACATAGAGAGTAGTTTTGACTTAAAGAACTTAATTCCTTTTGCAATGGCGTATGATGATTATTACACCTTGGTTATTGGTGAAGATAATAGTGTCTATGCCGAAGGGTTTGAGCTTCTTCTTTATGGAAGAGATCCTTTCGAAGCTTTCGAAAACTTGTTACAAGGTACTCCTATAGAGGCATTTAAGTTATAATCTGTAAATTTCATAAGATAACAAAGGAAGTTATCTAAATATCCTCCTCTAGTACGTTTCTTGTAGCTTGTAACCTATCATACCAAGAGTTTGTAACTTTATTACAGATTTATAGGAATATTTCAAATATACTCTTAAACCCTCAACAACTTACCAAGCACTACAATGTAAAAATACAAAGCCTAATTGACAAAGCACGAGCGAGACACTCGCACTAGCGGAGAATAAATATCACTAATATGAAAGATTCAAGTAATAAAATGGAAAATTTTAGTTCGTATTCAAAAGAAATAGAAGAAAAAACCTCAGAAATACCCGAAAATAATTTACTTTTTTGGGGTAGTTGGTTTTGTGAAAGTTTATTTCAAAGGTGTAAAAATCATATTCAAGTTTTCTTGACTGATGAAGAGGTTTCATTGATAAATGAAATCGTAAGTTATTTGTGGAATCTCGTTGATGAGAAGGAACAAATGGATATGAGTAAAATTAATTTGTGGAGACAGAAACTCTATGAGATAGATGAAACATATTATTTCGATGAAACAGATTGTCATCAAAAAGAAATGTTTGAGTTAATAGTTTCGTTAGATGAGATTTTAATCTATTGTCAGTCAGGTGAAAGAGGATTTGAATTTAGAGTTTCTCAATCAATTATAAATGTAATTGATATAATGCTACAAGATGAAGATAAGGATAT
>NZ_CALHGG010000093.1 GCF_938029845.1 uncultured Capnocytophaga sp. | reverse complement strand
CCCCTTTAGTTTGTGCAAGGAAAGAAAGGTAATCCTTTTCGTTCATAGAGAAATAAGCATATACATCTTTCACATCAGAGACCGTAGTAAGCACGGTGTTGTTGGCTGTTACCAAGGCTCCCTCACGGTAAGAGATAGCCCCTACCACGCCACTTACAGGCGCTTTAACTACCGCGAAACCTATATTGCTTGCGATTTCGTTATAGGCAGCTTGAGCGCGTTGCAGATTGGCCATAGCTGTTTCGAGTTGTACCTTGCTCACAATGTTCTTCTCCACTAGGGGACGAATCTTATTAACCTCTACCTGAGCCACTTCGACTTGAGCCTTAGCTGAGGCGGCTGACTGGTTGAGGGTCTGTGTCTCGAGCTGGAACATAGGCTGCCCTTGGGAGACAGCTTGACCTTCATCCACCAATACCTTAGTGATATAGCCAGAGATTTTCGCCTGTACAGGGCTATTCACGACTCCTTCTATATTGACAGGGAAAGAGAGGTTAGCCGTTGTACGCTGCTCCTCTACGGTAATCACTGGCAACTCCTTAGGAGCACCTGCCCCCATCATAGCACCTGAGGCTTGTTGGTTGCCATTCTTACACCCTACTGCAAAGAGGGCAATACTTGAAAAAATTAAAACTTTATTCATTTTTTTGTTAGTTGTTAATATTGATTTCTATTTTTTCATCTTTTTCTACGCTAAGGACTCCCTTTAGTTGGGCAAAATGAGCCTTCGCTTCTTCTAAAGACTTTTCTTTAGGAATTTTGATAGCAAATCCATTCAGATTCTTATACTCATATAGAATTTCTGCCCCATATTTAGCAAATGCTTCCTTCAGAGGAGTTACTGGTGTCCCTACTTCATAGAGCACGATAAGGGTATCAGTATCTCTCTGTACCTCTTGCTTCTGTATGGTCTTACAAGAAAATAATATAAAACCTACAATGATTAATACAAATTTATTCATTTTCTTATTAGTTGTTAATATTAATTTCTATTTTTCGCTGAGGGAGCTTTTAGCTTCTTGTAAAAGAGCTGCAAGCTCTGTTCATAGTAGGCACGAGCTTGCAGCTCGCGCCAGCGTGTGAGGTTTTTCACTTATCACTTTTCACTTTTCACTAATAACTTATATGTTCCTACTGAAATAAGGATACACAAGGTTATTGAAAAGAGCATGGGGTATTCTGTATCTGCTGAGAACAGTGCTAAGATAGCCCCAATCACTGCGCCCGTAGCAAAGCGGAACATCCCTATAAGTGAGTTAGCGGTACCTGCCGTGCGAGGGAATAGCTCCAAAACAGCCGCATTGGCATTGCTCGATACCACTGATACCATACCCACATAGAAAGCAACCCCTATCGCGGTAGGCCAAAGACCAAGACGGAAAATAGCACAGAGTGCCAACCATAAGCCTGCAACGAGCTGTATACCAAGCCCTATACGTAAGATACGCTCTGTTCCTAAGCGACCTACAAAACGCCCCGAAAGGAAAGTGGCCACCATCATCACCCCTATATTAAGGATAAAAAAGTATCCAAAATGCTGTGGTGCTACTCCATACACCCCTGTATAAACCAGCGAGCCTGAGGTCAAGAAACAGAACATTCCTGAATAGGAGAAGGCATTGGTAAAGATATAGCCAATGACCCTTTTATTGGTAGCTACTGTGCGATAATTACGCAATACCCCTATGATATCCAAGGGAATACGTCGCTCTTTGGGCAAAGACTCTGGGATGCGTAGCCATACCAAAAGGGCAGCGAGCAGTCCCAATACTGTCAATAGGTAAAAAATGGCCTGCCAATGAAACCAATCAGCTATATACCCTCCCAAAATAGGAGCTACCAGAGGCGCCACCATCGTTACAAGCATCACCATGGAAATCATCTTGGAGAAGGCTTCCTTATTGAAAAGGTCTCTGAGTAAGGCTCCTGCAACCACAGCAGGGGCAGAACCAAAAAAGCCTTGCAAAAAGCGCAATATATAAAAATGATATAATTCCCCCACCTGTGTAAGCCACAAGGCAATCACTGCCGCTACGATCACCCCTACAATAATAGTAGGCTTGCGACCATAACTATCCGAGAGCGGCCCCCAGAGCAACTGACCTACGGCAAAGCCCATGGTAAAGAGGGCTAAGGTCGTCTGGATGCGCTCCTTGGAGACGTGTAAGTCCGAGGCTATCGCCCCAAAGGATGGCAAGTACATATCTATCGCCAAAGGAGTGAGCATAGAGAGCAACCCCAAGATGAGGATAAATAGGATATCGGTGCTATGGTTTTTCACTTATTTCTTCTTGTTTTAGTTTTTTCAAAAAATCTTGGGTGAGGTGTTCTATTTGGTTAAGATAATCCAAGAATAACCCCAACTTATGTATTCTTTCCTCCGTAAAAAGGTGTTCATTCTCATTCTGTGCCTTCATATACTGCTGAAAGCGCATCGTAAAATCTTTCTCATAACGAATCAACTCCAAAAATCCTTCAAAACGCTTATTAAAAGGGAAAGACTTAAAGTATTTGCGACGTTTTCCCTCTTTGGTCTCATAATAGATTAGCTCCTTGTCCAATAGCAAGTGGATATTGGTAGAAAGAGCACTCTTACTAACCCCCAATCGCTCTATGAGATCCTCAAAGGTAAGCCCATGCACACAGCCTTCTATAGCCAACACTGAGAGGATTTTGGCAGCCATAGGGGAAAGGTGATGCATGCGGCGGAAGAGTTCCCCCATCATCTCAAGCAAGACAAGCCGTTCTTTCATAATTTTTCGTTCTTCACTTAATCTGGGTGCAAAGATAGTTATTTAGTTCTATCATTTGCGAACTAAATACACAAAATTTTGTTAATATTGTTAGTTTACTTATCTGTGTCTTTTCCATTAACTCATTCGCTTACTATTTATTTGGAAAGATGTTCAATATTTATTATTTTTGCCCAATTTTATTATTTGTGGTCAGTGATTCGGCTACATTGACAATTATCTTATGCGTTTATCTATATATATCCTCTTAGCCCTTTTGGTAGGATGTTCCAAGGGAGGCAATACACATAGTTCAGTGGAGGTGCTATTAAGTAAAGAACCTTCTATGCTGCTACATATCCAGCAGAAAGACCAGTTTGTAAGTCAAACCATTAATCATGATTTTTGGAAGGAGTATTTTAAGTATTACCCTAATGGCAATGTGCAGAACTTACTTAGATCCTTACCTATGGATAAAGATATCTGGGTAGCTTATACTCATGAGGGGGTATACCTAAGTTGTAGGCTACCAGAGCAGGATTCTCTTAGCCCCTGGAAAGCACCTACCTTAGGTCAATTGGACTCAATCACCTTAGAGAATAAAAAGTGGTACTACCTTTGCCAAGACCACAAGCTCCTGATCGGTTCCCTCAAAGACCTTAGCTTCCTTACAGAAGAAGAGGAAGAGACTGCTACGGCTACTCATGAAAGTTTCTACAAACTTGCGAAAACCACCAGCGAGGATGTCCCCGCCAATATGTTCCTCTCCCCTAAGAAAAACAAGGAGTTTGTTGGAGGTATCTTTTCTCCAAAATTAGTAGAACAAATAGGGGATTGGACTGCTTGGGATATTTTCTTAGAAAAACAAACGCTCCGCCTAAGTGGTTCCAGCTTGCACCCTTCCGATAGCATTGCCCAACTACCACTGACCCAACCCAAGAAAAACACCCTTGAGAGTGCCCTTGTCATCCCACAAACAGCTAACAATATTGAGGCTTTTGCTTTTGATGAGGCACTAATTCCTGCTGAGTTTTATTTTGATTTTCAACCTGATATCTCTTCTGTGGCTTTCTTCTCCTTTGCGGGAGATTCATTGGCAACACTACACAGTGAGAACCCTAGCGAAACGTTACGATACTTTACCATTCTCAAAACAGAGACCTTCCAAGGTGTCTCCCTCTACCAGATAGAGGAACTCTCGGATGTACAGTCCTTTTTTGCTATCTTTGGTCATGAGCTTGCCCCTAAGTATATCTATAAGCATGAGGAAGATCTTATCTTTGCCCAAAAGAAGGAAGCTCTTCAGCAGCTTATCAATACAATCCAACTCAAGCAGAGCCTTACCGATCAACGCCGTTTTGGAATCTTGGAGGAGAAGAGCAACAGCCAAACTGCCTTTGTAGCCATAGAAAATCTATCTGAGCATAGTGCCTTTGCCAAGAAATACCCTGCCTTAGCCGCTCGCTATGGCTATGCCTCTCTGCAAATAAGTCCCCAGGAGGATTTTTACCAACTGACCCTCACCACTACCGCTGACAAAGGAGAGACTGCTCTTGCTGATTCAGACACCCCACATGTAGATAGCCAAGAGGGAAGTGCTCCCCTACAAGAGCGTTTCCAAATCATTCTTGACAAAGACGCCCATACCCTCCCCCGTTTTGTCACCAATCACCGTACAGGAGAGCGTGAAGTGGTTATACAAGATACGGATAATCAACTCTACCTTATAGGACATGACGGAAAAATCCTCTGGAAAAAACGACTTGACAGCCCTATTGTAGGGGATATCTATCAAGTGGATCTCTTCCGTAATGGTTTCTTACAATTGGCTTTCAATACCCAATACTCGTCCTATGTGATAGATCGCAATGGCA
This sequence comes from uncultured Capnocytophaga sp., assembly GCF_938029845.1. Lineage (GTDB taxonomy): Bacteria > Bacteroidota > Bacteroidia > Flavobacteriales > Flavobacteriaceae > Capnocytophaga. Next base: position 34,875 of record NZ_CALHGG010000093.1, on the reverse strand, counting down.
AGGAGGTGATGCCTTTCTGTCATTCATACAAGAACCCTCTGCTACCCTTGCAAATCTTTGACTATGATAACAATAAGGATTATCGCTTTGTGATATGTGACTTCTATCGTATCCGCCTTAAAGACAGAAAAGGGGAAGAGATTAAGGGCTTTGAGGGAGAACTTGTCCCAGTAGGGATTAAGGCTACTCCTCAGCACATGCGCTTAGCAGGTAAGGACTTTATCGTCTTCCCAAAGGCAGACAATCACCTTAGTATCCTACACCGCAATGGTACTGTACGTATTCCGCTAAGCCAAACCTTTGCTTTCTCTGACAATCCTATACGTGCTTATAAGGACTACATCACCTTTACCACCAAGGATGGCAAGCAATACTATATAGACAGCAATGGGGGCTTACGCCAAGAGAGTCTAGGCGTGGGAGAAGGACATTACTTTGATGTACTGGGAGACACGCAAGTCATACTTAGTGGTAATACCCTGCGTATCAACCAAAAAAAGATAGAGCTCCCCTATGCTGACTATTCACGCCCTCGCTTGGTAGCAACGCCCAAGGGGCTGGTCATCTTGGTGCTTGATGAGCAGAACCATCAGCTCTACCTTATCAATACACAAGGGGAGATCTATCCTCATTTTCCTATTTTTGCACTCTCCCAAGCTGATGTCACTCAGGAGAACGGCAAACTGCTACTGACCTTTTTAAAGGAGAAGAACACAGTAACAGTGGTAAGTGAAGAGTGAACGACAGGGTGGCGCTTTTCACTCTTCACTTTTCATTTTTCACTATAGAAAGTGTCAGTCCATCGCGTATAGGCAGTAGTACCGTCTCTAGGCGTGGATCGGTTGCCAAGCGCTTGTTATACTCCATAAGGATTTGGGTATGCTTATCACTGTCCTTAACAGGTTCCACCACCTTACCACTCCAGAGCACATTGTCGGAGAGGATTACCCCTCCTGGGCGCATCTTGGGCAGCACCACCTCAAAATAATTGAGGTAATTCTTCTTATCGGCATCAATAAAAACCATATCAATTCCATCGGGCAAGGTAGGTAGTACCTCAAGAGCTGGGGCAAAGTGTTGTATAATCTGCTCCCTATAAGGACTCTGCCCGAAATACTTGTTCTGAATCTCCTCATATTCCTCATTTGCCTCTATGGTATGCAGACGACCAGAAGGGATGAGACCCTCTGCCAAGCAGAGGGTCGCATAACCTGTAAAGGTACCTATTTCCACTATATACGTTGGAGCAAGTAGCCGAGAGAGCAAGCTCAAGAACCGTCCTTGCAGGTGACCGCTAAGCATACGCGGCTGCAAGATGCGCAAGTGTGTCTCACGAGTAAGAGCCGCCAGTAGCGGTGGCTCCTGCTGGCTATGTTGCTCAGCATAACGCTCCAAGTCTTCTGAAAGAAAGTGCATAGTTGCTCGTGTTATTGCATTATAGTCATTTCATCTACCACATGCTTGGCGCCCGCATAAGTATCTATACACCAAAGCACATAGCGAATATCTACCACTATGGTACGTTGGAGTTTTTTGTCAAAAATCACATCCCCTGCCATAGCTTCTATATTTCCATCAAATGCCAAGCCGATCAGCTCTCCCTTGCCATTGAGTACAGGCGAACCAGAGTTACCCCCTGTGATATCGTTATTAGTAAGGAAATTCACATGCATAGTACCGTCTTTGTCCAAGTAACGTCCAAAATCACCTTTCTGATACATCTCCATAAACTTCGCAGGCATGTCAAATTCTGCATCCCCTGGTTTGTACTTATCCAACATGGTTTTGAAAGTTGTATAGTAATTCTTCTTGGCATCGTAATTGCGCTTGTCCTTAGGAAGAGACTTCACACTACCGTAGGTAAGGCGCAAGGTAGAATTGGCATCAGGATAGAGGATAAGGCTCACCTTAGAGTCACGCATTCCTTTTACATATTTGCGGAAAGCTTTTTGGTAAGTATCCTTCAACTGCTCGTTTTCACTGCTATAATACTTATCTACCAATACCTTACCTATACGAGCCAATGGGTCATTGTCAAGTGCCTCTTGGCTTGGATTTTGGAAGAATCTGTCCAAATTCTCCTTAGTGGTGAAGATACTGCCAGCGAAAACATCGGCCGCATATCGGCGGAAATCTCCATTATACTGAGACTTGATTTTGTTCAACTCTTCAGGAATATCGGTAGACTTATCGGCATAGAGCTTTAAGTTATCCGCAAAGAGGTCTATCTCAGCTGGGAGGTAGGTTTGGTTATAATAGTTATAAAGACCTTGTGTTATACGTTCCTTGATCTGTGCCTTCTCAGCATCGGAAGAGGAAGCAAGGTAACTAGAGAGCTGTTTTACCAAAGGATTCACCTGAGAGGCAATTTGGCTTGCTCTGAAGAATATAAGCAAGTAGTTTTGGTTAGCTGCTTGTTGGTTGGTCTTAGCAAAGTAGGAAGAAAGGTCTTCCAATACGGAGCCATATTCCGCTTTGTTTGCTTCCTTAGCTGCCCATTTGGCAAATTTCTTTTCCGCCTTGCGCTTAAGTTCAGCGGTCTTGTGAGCGGTAAGCGCATCTATCATTCCTTGGCGATTTTTCCAGTAGTTAGCCAAGCTCGCATAAGCAGAGGCATACTTGAGACGTACTCCATTGTCCGCATCCATGTGTTTTTTCATAGCATCCATAGCTGTTTTGGAGGCTTCTACCCAAGCAGGATAACCATACTTCACCTGTTGGTCTACCCAATAGGAAGGCACCCAACGGTTGGTACGACCTGGGTAGCCCAAGATCATAGCAAAATCCTTCTCTTGTACCCCTTTGAGGCTTACATTGAGGTATTTTTGAGATTTCATCGGGATATTATTAGGCGAGTATTCCGCAGGATTTCCATCTTTATCGGTATATACGCGGAAAACAGAGAAATCACCTGTATGGCGTGGCCACTCCCAGTTGTCGGTATCACCTCCGAATTTTCCCACATTTTCAGGAGGAGTACCCACTAAACGTACATCCTTGAAATCCTGATATACAAAGTAGTAGAATTCATTTCCTTGGAAGAAAGAACGTACAGAAACCACGTACTTACCTCCCTCATCGTTTTCTTTTTGGATTTTGGCAATCTCTTGGTTAAGGGCAGCCTCACGCTCTTTCTCACTCATAGAAGGATTCACTACAGCGAGCATACGATCGGTAACATTGTCCATGCGCACAAAGAAACGCACAAAAAGTCGCTTAGGAGGTAGCTCATCAGCTTTGGTTTTTGCCCAATAGCCATCGCGAAGGTAGTTGTGCTGAGCAGTAGAAAGATCTGCAATTGACCCATAGCCACAGTGGTGATTGGTAATGACCAATCCTTCAGGAGAGATTATACTAGCGGTACAGCTTCCGTTGAACTGCACAATAGCATTCTTAAGACTGTTGTTGTTGATACTGTAAATCTCTTCAGCGGTAAGCTGTAAGCCTTGTTTCTGCATGTCGCGTTCATTCAATCGCTTGAGAAACATAAGGAACCACATACCCTCATCGGCTCTCACCAGTGAAGGCAACAAGAGCAACAAAGAAATCAGAGAGGAAAAAATAACTTTTCTCATTCGTTAGGTTTTTAGGAATTAATAAAGCGCAAAGATAAGGATAATTTGGTAATTAGACAATGGGATAATGAGTCAATTTACCAATTAGACCATAATGCTGATGGGTCAAAGAGACAATTAGTCAATGTGCTGATAAGCTGATGTACCAATGAGTAAATTAGAATTAGCAAATTAGCTAATCGATCAATCGGCTAATCAGCTGAAAATCTTTTAGTTATAAAAATTTACCGTTAAAAATTCCCAAAAGATAATTTTTCTTTGCGAATATTTCATCATTACAAAAGAAGTTTATATATTTGCCTTTGGAAAAAACAGAAAGAAAAATGGGATTATTAGATTTATTTAAGAAGAAAAAATTTGACGAAACAGACTTAAAATCAATAACTTATAAAAGATATTGGTTGGATCCTATTTCTACTATTCTCATTCCTAGCGATTGGGAAGTAACTAATACTGACCGTTTTTTAGCTAAATCTGAAGATGATAGGGCTAACCTAACTGTGATGAGTTCCGAAGAACCTATCAAAGGAGAGATTACCAAAGCCTTCTTTGAACGACTCAAAGGCGAGTTCTTCAAGGAATATGAAAGAGATGGTTTCACCGCACTTGATGAGACCACTGCTAACGAACGCTACATCAGCAAGACTTTCCGCACTTATGACGAGGTAGAGTACCACTTCACTTGTGCTAAAAAGTTTGATGACAAAGCTATCATCACCGAACTTATCCTACGCCACAAAGACCCTTACAGCCTTGAGATGCGCGAATTAGTGGATAAGATAGGTATGAGCATACAGTATGTGGCCGACTTCACCCGCCTCTTCGCAGAACGCTTGGTAACTAAGAATCCCAATGTACAAGTAAGAAAAACCAAAGGTTTGGAAATAGAATGGATGCTCAAGAGTGAGCCTGGACAGCTCATCACTAGCTTCCTTGACAATGCCTATGCCGAATACATGCACCGCAGTGATTTCTACCTGAGTGAAATCATAGAGAAATACGCGAGCTCTATCCTAGAGACTATTCCTAAACAGAAACCAAAACCACAGCCTGAAAAACCGAAAGAAACCGCCAAGGCAGAAGAGCCTGTGATTATCACCACACCGCCTCCTGCACAGCCGCCTAAGCCAGAACCTGCGAAGGCTAAGGAGGAAGCTCCTAAGGCACCACCAGTGAAGGAACAACCTAAAGTAGAAGAAAAACCTATAGAGGCTCCTGCAGCTAAAGAACAACCCAAGCCAGAGGAAAAACCTGTGGAAGCACCTGTGGCGAAGGAAGAACCTAAACCTGTGGAAAAAGAAGAAAAAGCACCACACTTCCCCGATGTGGATGCCTTCACCAAAGAAGAAAAACCAAAAGAGGAAAAACCAGCAACTCCTAAGGAAAAACCAGCCGAAGTGGCAAGACCTGCCTCTGCTCCTATCCTAGGGACCAACCATACAGAAGACGAAGAGATGGAGGAAGCTGTAGTAGGAGGCATTGTTATCAAAAGAGAGGAGATATTCCCACTGGTGAGAACCACTGCCTTCATAGAAGAACTCAAAGCAGAAACTCCTGACTTGCTATATGAAAACATCAATAGTGAATTGGGTGTGATATACCTTGTACGCGATGAGAAGATAAGTCTTACTTTGGGTGATTTGAAGAGCCTAAGACTGGATATGCTTGCCCTTAAGTCGCTCGCGGTACAGAACCTTATCAACCAAATAGAAGTAGGTGTAGATGAAGAAGGTAGTCGCTATACTATCGTAGCCGATGGTAAGTTCGAAGCCAGTTTCTTGGTAGTTTCCGACCTCTGGTCTAAAGATAATATCCCTGTAGAAGGAACCATTATAGTAGGGGTCCCTTCCAACAATGTACTGCTTATCACAGGTAGTGCCAACCCTGCTGATATGAACTGGATCCGCCATAGGGTAGCCCAAGCCTATGTAGAGAACAATATCCCTATCTCAGACAAGCTCTTCGAGATAAAAGGTAACTCTCTTATTCCTTTGTAAGCATAAATATGAAAAAACTACTCTTTTTGATAGTCTCCCTAGTGAGTCTCGCCTGTCAAGCACAGGACGGGGGTAATATTCTTTTGCCCGAAAACCAAAAAAAGAATAATTTCTTTGATAACTTCACCTTAGGAGGAGATGTAGGCTTTACCTTTGGGAAATACCAATGGGGCTTATCCTTAGCTCCCCGTATAGGCTACAAAATTACCAACGACCTTGAGGCAGCCTTTTCAGTAAACTATACCTACCAAGATACAGACTATGCCAAGTATAATATCTTAGGCTTAGGCCCTTCGCTAACCTACTATATAGGTCGCTATTTGTATGTAAATGGATCCTTCCAACATTATTTCGTTAGTACAAAGTCCAAAAGTACTAGAATAACCTACAAGACGGAAGAATCCGCTCTGTACTTAGGAGGGGGGTATATGCAATACTTGGGGGGACGTTCATACCTAAGGTTAGGTCTCACCTACAATGTATTGTATGACAAAAATAAAAGTATTTTCTCCTCTGGCCTTTTTCCTGAGGTGGGGATAGTCATAGGGTTATAATACTTATTTAGCTGATTAAGAATGGAATGGATATACGATCTTTTTGAATTTTCCAAAAAATACCCATTAGATTTTACCCAAATGGGCTTTTGGATATTTTTTATTATCGTATATACAGGGTTTGCCTTTGTCTATAAGCGAATTTTTATACGTAATCTATTCCTTTTCTTAGTAAGTTGTTTCTTCTACTATAAGACCAGTGGTTTGTTCGTCATGCTACTGATATTCAGTACAGTGACAGATTTTTACTTTGGTCGACAGATAGATAGGAGTGAGAATGAGAGCAGGCGAAAACTCTTTGTAACGCTGAGTGTTACCCTCAACTTATTTGTATTGAGCTACTTCAAGTACGCCTATTTCTTCACAGAGTCCTACAACACCATTTTCCATACAGATCATAAGGTATTCAACTACTTGGCCTACTGGGGCAATGGCTTCCATAATAAGGGCTATTTCTCAGTAGATGAGATTGTACTTCCTGTTGGGATTTCTTTCTATACTTTCCAAACGATTAGCTATACGGTGGATATCTATAGGCGCAAGCTCAAAGCCTTGGATTCTATCTTGGATTTCGGGCTGTATGTAACCTTTTTCCCTCAACTCGTGGCAGGGCCTATTGTGCGTGCGGAGGAGTTTGTCCCCCAGATACTGCGACCTACCCAAATCACCCAAGCGGATTTCAACAAGGCAACTTACTTTATATTCAAGGGACTTATCAAGAAGATGCTTTTTGCCAACTTTATAGCCGTGGAGTTCTTAGATAGGGTCTTTGAGATGCCAACCATGTATTCAGGCTTTACCAACCTTATGGCACTGATAGGCTATTCCCTACAAGTATATGGTGACTTTGCTGGTTATACCGATATTGCAATAGGACTGGCACTGCTTATGGGCTTTGAGCTGCCACGCAACTTCAATTCGCCGTATAAGGCTATCAATACAGGGGATTTCTGGAAGCGTTGGCATATCTCCCTTTCTACTTGGCTGAAGGATTACTTATATATTCCTTTGGGAGGAAATCGCACAGGCTCTTGGGCTTCAGTAACTATTGCCTTGGCTCTTGTTTCGGTTGCTCTCATTGGAGTGGGGAACCCTTATTTCTCGCTTATTGTGGGGATATTGCTCCTAGGAGGTACCCTCTTGGCAATGAAGAATGAGCGTTTTCAGCACTATATCACCACCAATATCAACCTTATGCTCACCATGGTATTGGGAGGGTTGTGGCATGGCGCTTCATGGAAATATATTCTATGGGGAGGGATTAATGGTTTGGGAATTGTCTTCTACAAACTCTGGCGCAAGGTAAGCCCTTACGAACATTCCACTCATTGGCTTGCCCATTTTTGGAAAGTCTTTTCCACTTTTATATTTATTGTCTTTGTTCGCCTCTATTTCCGTGGAGAAGATATGGAGCGCATTAACCAATTCTATGGACAACTATGGAATAATATGGACTGGGCAAGTAGCGGGCAGGTACTATGGTACTTCAGAGATGCTTTTGCTGTCATGACTCTGGGCTATGTAGTGCATTGGCTTCCCCAATCCCTTAAGGACAAAATAGAAAATGCTTATTACCAAAGTCCTATCTGGGTAAAAGCCCTTATTGTGGTGGTGGTAGCAGTTATCTGTTATCAAACCTTCTCCAACGAATCACCCGCGTTTATCTACTTCCAATTTTAGTAATTAGTGGTTAGTGATTAGTCATCTTGGAACTAACCACTAACCACTAATTACTAATCACTTTTTCAGTGCTTTATCCACTTCCAAGGTGAAATCACTCAGCACATTCATATAATTGATATATGCATCATAAGGAGATGCGTAAGGAGATACTTTCTTAAGGCGTTGCTCTATGGGAATAAACTTAGTACTCATATAATTGAAGTGATTGCTACACTGCAAACGGCTGTAAGTACGCAATAATCCCTCATCACCAGTAGCCTCTACTTTGGCACTTAGGGCAAAGAGTTCTTCAAAGGCATTTTCCTGCAGTTCATTACCGAGCCATGAGGTGATATCACGTTCTTCATCTGTCCATGAGATAGGATTAGGCACATAGATCGCTTCTTTGGGCACGAAAGTTGCTACCACTTCTTTGGGAGTTAGGAATGCATACTGAGGATCATCCAAGACATATTGTGGCAAATAACGCAAGAAATCAAAGATACCCGAATCAGGCGTATTGTACTTACCAAAAGCCTGATAGTGCATAAAGAGATTCACTACATCACTATCGCGGAGGCTATCCTTAAGCCAATGGGCATACTTCTGAGCTGTAAGCGGATATTCATTCCAATCTCTTGAGGAGAAGCGCAAGGAGATATCATCACTCAATTTAGCGTTTTTAAGCAGTATTTTTACCTTTTCATCCACTGGGTGATGATGAACAAAGTTAGGATTGCGCCAACCCAAAATATGTTTAGCTCCTTCGGTGAGTATGGTACGGAAGCCCAAGCGTGCGATACGCTCCCCTATGCTATCGGAATAGATCAAGGAGGTATTGCGGAAAGTTACAGGGGTCTGCCCAAAAAGTTCTTCTATACGTTGCGCATGTCGCTTAACGTCTCTTTCGAACTCAGTAGTATCACTAGAGAGGGAAGAGAGCGAGTGTGCATAAGGCTCACAAAGGAACTCCACTTGTCCGGTTTTGGCTAAGGCTTGGAAACTGTGAATCACCTCAGGAGCGTGTAGCTCCAAGAGTTCTATAGCACTCCCTGAGAGGGAGAAGGCTACCTTGAACCTGCCCTTGTAGTGATCGATAAGCTCTAACAAAATCTCATTGGCAGGAAGATAGCAATCACGAGCTAATTGCTCTATCTCTGTACGGTTGCGGTAGTAGTCAAAATAATCATGCTGCTTACCTATGTCGAAAAAATGGTATTGACGAAGTTGTTCGGGGTGATGAACTTCAAAATAGAAACATATTGCTTTCATGGTTTTCTTAATTTAAGGAGGTCATGGCGCACAAAGGCACCTACAAATATACGTTTTTTCCCTTATTTTACCAAATAAATAGTACTCAATATAGCACTTGCTGGTAAATATTTTTGAGCTTACTAGCGGCAAATTCCCACTTTAGGGTATTAACCTCAGCGAGTCCTTCTCTCTTAAGGGCTTTGGAGAGTTTCGGATAAGCAATAAGCCCATAGATAGCATCGGCCAAGGCATTTACATCCCAGTAATCCACCTTAATGGCGTGTTCCAGTACCTCCGACACCCCTGATTGCTTAGAGATAATAGTAGGTACCCCACAGCGCATAGCCTCTAGGGGAGAGATACCAAAAGGTTCAGATACGGAAGGCATCACATACACATCACTATAACGGAACATACGCTGTACATCGTCCCCGCGCAAGAAGCCTGTGAAATGGAAGTGTCCACCGAGCTTAAGCTGTGCTACACGCCTTACAGAAGGGGTCATCTTATCCCCATTGCCAGCCATCACAAAGTGTACATCAGGACACATCTTGTGTACCTTGGCTGCCGCTTCTATGAAGTACTCAGGACCTTTTTGGAGGGTTATACGCCCTAAGAAAGTAACAATCTTCTGGTTAAGGGTACGAGGGGGTAGATCTAGATCTTCGTCAGAGAAATCCACTGCATTGTGCACCGTGCTCACCTTATGGGCAGGGATACCATATTTTTCTATGACTATATTACGAGTCCAATCACTTACCGTAATCACATGGTCAGCGCCTTCCATTCCATTTCTTTCGATATCATAGACGATGGTATTTCGGTTGTATTCGCCTCCACGGTCATATTCGGTAGCATGTACATGCACTACCAAGGGCTTTCCACTAATACGCTTGGCGATAAGTCCCGCCTGATAGGTAAGCCAGTCATGAGCATGTATGATATCAAAATCATACTTACTGGCCACAGTTCCCGCTACCAAGGCATAACGATAGACTTCCTCAAGGAGGTTATCCCCATACTTACCAGAGAATTTGAAAGTATTTCTGGTGTTATGGGTGGTGTGTTCCTGTCGGTTGCGCTCTTCTTGCCAATAGGAGGCAAAAACCTCTGGGGAAAGATAAGGGCGTAAGGAGGAACCAATCTCCATGAATTGGATATGTTCTAGGTAATTATCGGAAAGGGTATAGGGTTGGAGCATTTCTTCCTCACTGGCATTGATGATTTTTGCCGCTTCGGGATCTTCATCTCCTGAGGCTCTAGGCATTACAAAGAGTACTTCGACATCATTCTTGGCTAAGCCCTTGGTAAGCCCAAGGCAGGCGGTTCCCAAGCCTCCACTTATATGAGGGGGGAACTCCCAACCGAACATAAGTACTTTCAACTTTTTCATATAGGGTATTATTTTTTGGGTGAATTTTCTTCCTTATAACTATTCATCAGATAGACTGCTCGTACAATCTCAGCTACATTGCGTGCCTGAGAGATACAGCCATGTCCAGAATAGGGTGGGTTACCGTCATAGAACTCAGAGAGCAGACCTATGCCGTAGTTTTTCATATCTTCGCTGTCCTTGGAAAGGAGTTCCTCCGCCTTGGGCACGAAGTCAGCTCCGTAGAGCTTTAGGCAACTTTCTATATAGAAACTCAAAAGCCAAGTATGTGTGCCTCCCTGATAGCTCGCCTCTTCCTGCTCGCCCATAGAGCCTTCGCAACGCCCACGATAGTGTTTGTCATCAGGGGCCAAGGTACGCAGACCTCGCTCTGTCAAGAGTTTATCCTCTACCAAATCAATAATCTGCTTCTTCTGTGTTTCCTTCAGTGGGCTGTAATCCAAAGCACAGGTGATGAGCTGGTTAGGGCGTACCGAAAGGTCTTGTCTGTCCTGATCCACACTATCCGCTAAGTAGCCTAAGCGTTCATTCCAGAAAGTGGAAAGGAAGTGCTCAGCAATCTCGGCAGGGTAGTCCCTCCACGCTTCTATGAAATTATGGTCTTTGGCAGCTTCTGCCAAGGCAAGTGCATAGCATACCGCATTATACCACAGGGCATTGACCTCTACCACATAGCCATTGCGCTCTAGCACAGGCTTACCTGCTATGGTGCCATTCATCCAAGTGAGTGGACGGTGATACCTTTGGTTATAGATGAGCTTATTCTCCCGCATGCTTACCTGTGGGAAAGTACGACCATCACGATAAGCTTCCAATACTTGAGTGAGAGCCGTTGCATACTTATCCCACAAGAGTTCTTTGGGGACGGCTGCCCAACGCTCATATTGCTGGAGTGTCCAGAAGAACCACAAGGAGCCGTCGGAGTTGAACTCAGGGGCAGCATGGCTACTGATAAGGCGGGGGAAAAGTCCGCCTTTTTGGTAAGCCAACATGGAGGTAATCACCTTCTCAAAAAGAGCTGTATTGCCTGTGGCAATGGCGATCCCTGCTAGCGAGAGGAAAGTATTACGCCCATAGGAAAGATGCCAAGGGTAGCCCGCCTTGATACGGGTCTCGTTCAGTTTCTCAATCACAAACTGATTGGCGGCATATTGCAAGCAGTGTTCAAAAGTATCGCGTGGGGCACGCTCTTGAGCAGCCTTGTCAAAATCCCCTACCAGTTCGCCGGATTTCTCCTCTGTTGTGGAGGCAGAAAAAACTAAGGGCTTATTCAGGGTGAGATCTAGCTCAAACTCACCAGGAACGAGCAAGTCCTCTTGATAATCACTACCACGGGCTTTGTCCTTGCTGTACTGTATATTCTTGTACCAATGAGGATCATGCTTGTAGGTCTGCTCCTCACTCAGCTGCATGTATAAGGTAGGAAAGCCTTCATAGAGTTTCATAGCTACTCCTTGGGGCACCCGCTTGTAGTGGGTATCGGCCTCTGGATTTTCCTTGCACAACTGGTGAATATCGCGGAAAGCCAAGAAAGGTTTCAGTCTCAGGCGTACCGATTCAGGTCCTGAAAGCAGCGTATAGCGAATGAGTACCTGTGGCTGCTTGTGGAGCATCATGATGTCCTTCCTTAGGCTCACCCCTGCTACCTGATAGGTTATGGAATAATACTTGTTCAACTCAGATTCGATAATATACTTATGACCCTTAGGGGAAAAGGTATCGGGATACTCATGAATACTAAAGTTGAACTCCTTGTCATTGACGATAATAGTCTCGTCCAAGGAGGAAAGTAACAAGTGGTTACGCCCTAAGAAATTATCTATAGGAATTACGAGAAGTCCGTGATAACGACTCGTATTACAAAAGTTAAGGGTAGTGGAGAGATAGCCCCCTTCTCGGTTGGTGCCGAGAAACTCCCTCTGTAAGGCAAATTCCAAATTCACCAAATCACGCTGCTTGAAACTTAGAGACATCATTTTTAGTTTTGAGTTTTGAATTTTAAGTTAGGTTATAAAATAGTTATTCACTATTCTCTTTTCGTTTTTCATTATTCACTCCACCTTGCTCCAGTCATAGACCCCATCGATAAAGCCTCGCTTTATGGCATCATCTCCGTAATAGCCCATCATCAGGTATTTCTCCCCTTGGGTAAGTTCCCACCAGCCACCTGCATTCATGCTATAGAAATAGGGTTCCTCCTTATAAATAAGCACCCCTGCAACCACACAAGGAAATACACCAAACATATCATGCAACTCACGAAAATCCATCGATCGAGAATGCTTCATTACATACTTTATTGTCTTTTCAGGGATAGACCAACCTTTACACTCCTTGTAATCCCCCGAAGACTGCTCATAAGGAGCATTTTTCTTGGTAAGCAGCAACAATTGATCATCCTTGAGCTGTTTTCTTCGCTTAGCACTAGTAAGGACATCAAATAATTCACCCTTATTAGAGGATTTTCCTGCTACTTTCTTGGGGTAAAGCACTACAGAATCATTCTCATATAGTTGAAAATTATTGGTAACAATAATTTCTTTGGTATATTTTGTCTTATATAAAAAATGAATGATGTAATCCTTTCCAAAGGAGCCATTGTGGTAGTATTCTTCTTTCACCAGTTTTCCATCCTTATAATAATACCAAGTTCCTACACTCATTCCTGTATTGATATCCTCATTGGCTGCGGTACCTTGACAGCCTCTGGCTATCACATGTCCCATCTGATCATAGACTATATGCAGTTCATTACACTTTACGGTATCTATATCATAGATGATACTATCTCTCTGGGTGAAATAATAAGTTTTATCACTTATTTGTCCATTATCATGATACCAATACTCCATAAAAGGCTTGGCATATTCCATATTTTTTTCATAGAAAACGATACGCTTTGTATGCCCCTGAGCATCAAAATAAGAATGATATTCCTTGCAATGGAACGTATCTTTTTCACGGACAAAAAGGCTATCTTTGTGTAAATAGTACTTTCTCACCTCTGGTGGCATATTATGCAAGTTTTCACCAGAAGGAACAATACTATCATAACGTGAATCCTTTAAAGTATTCTGTGCTGAGGTATCCATACCCTCTTGCTTGGAAGAGGTATTCTTACAAGCTGAGAAACATACCAAAAGGATAAAAATACAACCCCAAGCTTTCATTGTTTTTCACTATTTACTTTTCGCTATTCACTTCTCAATACGATTCCTATACGAGGCGGTATATAGAGAGAAATCAAGTTTTCCCCTCCTGTATATTGAGTGAAATGTTCCGTTTGTTCATTGATAAGCCCTTGTCCGCCATAGCAATCACTATCGGTGCAGAGCACATAGGTATATTTACCTGCAGCTACCTCAAACTGATAATCCACAAAGGCCTTATCTGGGTTAAAGCTAAAGACAAACAGATAGCCGCCGCGCTCAAAGGCTAAGAGCTGTCGTTCTATATCTCTGACCAATATATGAGGTTCATAGTCCAAGAGATTCGTTTGCTTGACAAAATGAATCATTGCCCTATCAAAGGCATTGAGATACTTGAATTTCAAGGAGCTATCATCCAAAAGGCTCCACATACGGCGGGCATGGGCATAGCTTCCGCCATTGCCTTCACGAGGAAAATCAATCCATTCGGGGTGTCCCCATTCATTGCCCATAAAGTTCAGATACCCCCCACCAGCAGTGGCTATGGTCAGAAGGCGTATCATCTTATGCAAAGCCATAGCTCGGTCTATCACAAGACTATGATCAAAGACACTCATACCTGTATAAATCTCTTTGTCCGTGAGGCGAAAGAAAATGGTCTTATCCCCCACCAAGGCTTGGTCGTGACTCTCTGCATAGCTTATAGTACGCTCCTCTGCGCGCTTGTTGGTTAGCTCATAATAGATATCCCCTACATGCCACTGGGGATCAGGAACGTCCTCCAAGAGCTTAATCCAATAATCGGGAATACCCATACTCATCTTATAATCAAAGCCTAAGCCCCCTTCACTTATAGGAGAAGCCAGCCCAGGCATACCACTCATCTCTTCAGCTATGGTCAGTGCCTCAGGGTACACCTCATGTACCACTTGGTTCGCCAAAGCCAAATAGGTCAAGGCATCAGTATCTTCATTGCCGTCATAATAAAAACTATACTCGGTAAAGGCTTTACCCAATCCATGATCGTAATAAATCATACTAGTCACCCCATCAAAACGAAAACCATCAAACTGATATTCCTCTAACCAATACTTACAGTTGGAAAGCAGAAAGTTCAACACCTGTCCTTTACCATAATCAAAACAACGAGAGTTCCATGCAGGATGCTGTCCTCTTTCTCCCCGGTGAAAATAGAGGTAATCTGTACCGTCAAAATGACTCAATCCTTCTGCTTCATTGCTCACTGAGTGCGAATGTACTATATCCAAGACGACCCTTATACCCAAACCATGCGCTGCATCTATCAGCTCCTTAAGCTCCTCAGGAGTACCAAAGCGAGAACTTACGGCGAAGAAATTAGATACTTGATAACCAAAAGAACCATAATAAGGATGTTCCTGTATAGCCATCAGTTGTAGGGTGTTGTAACCAAGCTGGGCAATACGTGGGAGTACGAAGAGGCGAAACTCAACAAAGGTACTCACCTTCTGCTGTTCTGTGGACATACCTATATGTGCCTCATATATCAGCGGAGCCTCTCCCCCCTTAGGACGCGAATGTTGCCACTGATAAGAAACAGGCGGCTGCCATACCTGTGCAGTAAAGACCTTTGTATAAGGATCCTGTACTGCCCTTGTCGTATGTGAGGGCAAGCGCTCTCCACTCCCCCCATTCCACTCTACTAAAAGCTTGTATAGCATACCATGAGAAAGCTCCTGAGCAGGCAAGGATAATTCCCAATTCTCCTCACTAACCCGCTGAAAGGCATAATGCTGATTTTTCTGCCAACTATTTCCCTCAAAGAGCAAATACATAGCCGAAGTGTTGGGAGCCCACTCCCTTAACTTCCACTGCCCCTCTGTAAAGTGCAACCCATAATAGAGGTGTGAGTTACAATTGTCCGAGAGGCGTGGCGCTCCTCCTTGCAAAAGACGCGCTTTTTCTTGGTACAAACGATGTCTTTCCTCTATAATGCCCTTATATGGAAGTAAAAGAAAATCATTATCATACAGCATGGCAAAAGCTTTTATGATTTAGGCTGTAAAAATAGCAAAAAAAAATGACTTTAAGTCATAAGAATATGTTATTTTTGTACCTAAAATTTCCCTTTTTAACAGATATTGAAAAAGAAAAGTTTCAAAAAAAACAAGAAGATAAGCAGAAAACCGCCATCTCATTACTTTTGTTTCTCAACACCCCAAATGTACGTTTTTTCACGGTAAAAAACAAGGAAAACAGAAGATTTGTTTACTCCATCAATTCTATCTATAAAATACTATTTCCTATCTTGTTAATAAATATTCCAAGAAGTATTATAAAGGATAAAAATATCTTTTTATCTTTGTGCCCTGAAGAAATATATTTATATGACCGCTAAAAAATTATGGATTTGGCTAGGGGCGACGGTAGCTGCCTCGTTCCTTGTACTGATTCTCTACGGAACAGAAATCTACCGTACAGCTCCTGATTTTCCTTCTAAGATTGTAACCTCTGACGGACAAGTGCTTTACGAAGGACAGGATATCAAGGATGGCCAGAATGTATGGCAGTCCATGGGAGGACAGACAGTGGGTAGTATCTGGGGGCATGGCGCCTATATAGCACCCGACTGGAATGCTGACTACCTGCATCGTGAATCCCTTATTCTACTTGACTTGCTTGCGCAAAAGGACGGCAAGCACTACCAAGATCTTTCTGAAGAGGAACAGGCAAAATACCAAGTACAACTCAAAAAGGAACTTCGTACCAATACCTTTGATGAAACTACTGGTACTATTACCTTCTCTCCTGAAAGAGCTGAGGCAAGCCGACAAATGGCGGCTTATTACAGTAAGCTCTTCATGGACGACCCTTCTATGGAATCTACTCGTAAGAGCTATGCAATTCCTCGCAACGCTATCAAAGACCCCCAACGTATGCACCAAATGAATGCTTTCTTCACTTGGAGTACTTGGGTATGTAGTACCAACCGCCCTGGGGACGAGGTTACTTATACCAATAACTGGCCATACGACCCCTTAGTAGGCAATGTAGCCTCTACTTCCCTACAAATGTGGTCTGGCTTCAGTGTACTGATGCTACTCTTCGGGGTAGGTATCTTAGTTTTCTATCATGCTTATAACAAGGAAGAAGAGGAAAGTGAACATCTGCCTGCTCAAGATCCTATGCGTGAGATGAAACCTACTCCTTCCATGCGTGCAACCCTTAAGTATATATGGATCGTTTCCCTACTCATCCTCGTACAGATGCTTGCCGGAGTTATCACCGCTCACTATGGGGTAGAAGGCGAAGGCTTCTTCGGAATTCCACTTGACTTGGTACTGCCTCAGGCTATTTCGCGAAGCTGGCATGTGCAGCTGGCTATCTTCTGGATTGCTACCTCTTGGCTCGCTACTGGCTTGTATATTGCCCCTGCTGTATCAGGACACGAACCTAAGGGACAGAAATTAGGGGTGAATATCCTCTTCATCGCCTTGCTGATTGTCGTATTAGGCTCCCTAGCAGGTCAATGGTTCGGTGTAATGCAGAAATTGGGCTTAGTGGAAAACTTCTACTTTGGACACCAAGGCTATGAATACTTGGAGCTAGGTCGTTTCTGGCAGATATTACTCCTTGTAGGGCTTTTCCTCTGGCTTTTCCTTATGGTAAGAGCGCTTATTCCTGCGCTCAAACGCAAAGACGAAAGCCGACATCTGCTACTGCTTTTTGTGCTTTCTTCTGTAGCTATTGCTGCTTTCTACGGGGCTGGGCTTATGTATGGGAGACAAACACATATGGCTGTGGCCGAATACTGGCGTTGGTGGGTAGTGCATCTTTGGGTAGAAGGATTCTTTGAAGTATTCGCTACTGTAGTGGCTGCCTTCCTCTTCTCTCGTCTAGGTCTTTTGCGTATCAAGGTTGCCAGCGTATCGGTACTCTTCTCTACCATTGTCTTTTTGGCGGGAGGTATTTTGGGTACATTCCACCACTTATATTTCAGCGCAACTCCTACCGGAGTGTTGGCCTTAGGAGCTACCTTCAGTGCTATGGAGATTGTTCCTTTGGTACTAATCGGTTTCGAGGCTTACCACAACTACAAGCTCTCCCGTACTACCCCATGGATCAAGGCATATAAGTGGCCTATCTACTGCTTTATCGCTATGTGCTTTTGGAACTTCTTAGGAGCTGGTATCTTCGGTTTTGCCATCAATCCACCTATCGCCCTCTATTATATCCAAGGGCTTAATACCACTGCCGTTCACGGCCATGCTGCGCTCTTTGGTGTCTATGGTATCTTGGGGATTGGGTTGATTCTCTTTGTCCTCAGAGGCTTGTATCCGGATCGTCACTGGAATGACAAGCTTATTGGTTGGGCTTTCTGGCTCATCAACATTGGTCTTTTGGTAATGATCACTGTCAGCATCTTGCCTATTGGTATCATGCAAGCTATTGAGGCCATACACCATGGCTATTGGTCAGCTCGATCGGTAGAGTTTATGCAAACCGACCTTATGCAAACTATTCGTTGGCTACGCGTACCAGGAGACTTGCTTCTAGCCTTCGGCGAATTACTCCTTGTTTATTTCATCATAGGCTTAAAAACAGGATGGTCTTTGAAAGAAGAACGGTAATAACATAGTGACCAATTACTAGTGACTAATGACCAATGACAACGTCCTAATAGGATTTGTCATTGGTCATTTTTTATTTGCTCTTCTCATTCCTCGCTTTTCACCCACATACCCAGCTCCAAGTATTCGCTGGCTTTACTTTTCATTTTTCACTTTTAACTTCTAGTTTAAAGAACAGTGTTTGCAAGGGAGCTATATCCACACGCATACGACCATAACTATCTGTGCGGTGGAAATGAGTTTGTACTTCTCCATAGAGTTCGTCTGTCAAGGGATAAGTGCCATCAGGCAAATCCCATGTGGAGAGCAGTTCAGGGGGTATTTGTAGTTCGAAGCCAAAACCGTCCCGCTTACTAAAATTTGCGATGACAAGCCATTTTTCTTGTACTGTTTCGCGAACAAAGCTATAGACCTTGTCATTATAATAAGGGGTATATGCTCGGTTATATTGATGTATATTACGGAAAGCCCCTACTATAGGCAGGTTGAGCAATCGGCAATAATACTCCCTTAGGGCAACCTCTTCAGGGGTAAGTGCGCCCCCATCATAGCGCTTGCCATTGACCCAATGCTGATGGGCAGGTACTCCTATATAATCAAAAATAGAGGTACGAGTAGGCGAGCCAAAACCTGCATTCTCTCGTGCCGCCTCCCCTACTTCCTGACCAAAATAGACCATCACCGAAGCCTCATTAAGGTGAGCGCTTACCGCCATCGCAGGCAAGGCATATCGGGGATCGTGAGCAAAGCCCTCACTAACGATACGTTGCTCATCGTGGTTTTCCATAAAATGAAGCATCTGCGGCCAAATATCTGAAAGGGTGTCCTGTGTCCAGTCTATCCTATCGGTGGAATGTTCATAGCAGATAATATCGCGCAGGGTATCATACAGTCCTACCTTATTATAGAGCGCATCCATCTTACCTATATGCAAGTAATCACGATAGTTATCAGTATTATAGATCTCAGCCAATAGGAAAGCATCGGAACGAATGCTCTTGATAAAGGAATTCAGATAACTCCAAAACTCCACAGGTACCATCTCGGCCATATCATAACGAAAGCCATCCACCCCTAGGGAGAGCCAAAAGGAGACAATTTCCTTGAATTTCTGCCAAGTATTAGGCACTACCCTACTACGCCAAAAAGCATAGTGTGTCCCCGTATCCCAGCGGGCAAATTCTGGAGGAAGACTATCAAAGTCCTTTCTCCCATCGGGAGCCACTCCATAGTTGAGCTTGACCGTCTCATACCAATCGGTCAGGGCAGGGCTGCTGCTACGACTATTACCCGTCCACTTAGCCGGATATTCCTTATAGGGCGTAAGTAGTAACTCTCTTAGGGCAGGTTCCTCAGGTATATAGTCTATGGAGGAGGCTGGCAGGGTAAGAAGTTCCCCTATATTATAATAAAAATTATTATCCCTCGCATAACCTACTTGGATATTGTCCTGCACCCCGAAGCCTTCTACTCCCTTAGGATTGCTAATAGAGTGATAGCAACGTGCCACATGATTGGGTACTATATCTATCATCACTTTCAATCCATGCTGGTGGATACGCTCGACTAAAGCGACAAACTCTTCCAAACGCTTGGTAGGATCGTCGGCCAAGTCAGGATTGACATTATAGTAGTCCTTTATAGCATAAGGAGAGCCTGCACGCCCCTTGACCAAGTAAGGGATATCATTGGGAATACCTATATGGATATAATCCCCCACCAAAGCATGATGGAGTACTCCCGTAAGCCAGATATGGGTAGTCCCCAGCTGCTTGATACCTTCCAAGGCAGCATCCGTGAAGTCGGAAAACTTCCCTATGCCATTTTCTTCCTTTGTTCCATAAGGAACATTATGTGTACAGGTATTTCCAAAAAGACGTACGAGTACTTGATAGATAACTACTTTCATTATCAGTTGTTAGTTTTTAGTTTTTAGTGGTTAGTCTTTATTTGTTAATGTTTTTTACTTTTTACTTTTCATTCTTCTCTTTTTTTGTATCTTTGCCCCAGAATTCTTCTAACCCACCCGACATTATTTCCTCTTACTTAATCCATTATAAAATGAAAAAAATCATTCTACCAGGGATATTGGCGGCGGTTGCTTCCTGCCATTGTCCAAAGACAGCACAATCTGCTGCTCAAGAAACTGTAAAACAAGCGGTTGCACAAGAAAATTGGGGCAATCCAAGCGAGGTAAAAGCCCAAGGCAAATTCCAACTCTCTGGTCTTGCCTATGGTTACAGTGACTTAGAACCTTACATAGATGGGCGTACCATGTCTATCCACTATTCTAAGCACTATTTGGCTTATACCAACAACCTAAACAAAGCGATCGCTGGTACTGCCCTTGAGAGCCAAAGCATAGAACAGATTCTCTCTTCTTTGGATTTGAATAACAAGGCTGTTCGCAACAATGCAGGAGGTTACTACAACCACACACTTTTCTGGGAAATAATGACTCCTAAGAAAACTACGCCTCAAGGCAAGCTATTGGAGCAAATCAATGCTGACTTCGGTTCATTTGAGAACTTCAAAAACCAGTTTGCTGATGCTGCCGCTAAGCAATTTGGTTCAGGTTGGGCATGGCTTGTGGTTGGTCAAGATGGCAAACTACATATAGGCGACACTCCTAACCAAGACAACCCTCTTATGCCCAATATGCCTATACAAGGAACTCCTATCCTTGCTTTGGATGTATGGGAACACGCTTACTACCTAAAATACCAAAACCAACGTCCTAAATATATTGATGCTTTCTTCAATGTTATCAACTGGGACAAAGTAGCGGAAAAGTTCGAACAAAGTAAAAAATAGGTCGCACAAGCGAGTATATGAACAAAAAGTAAAAGGTATTTCCAAGTATCCACTTGGTTTTACCTTTTACTTTTTATCTTTTACCTTTATAACTGTTTCTACATAGGCACCTTCGGGAACACGATCAATAATAGCCTCCCGATAGCCCTGCCACAGATAGCCCCCTGGTAGCCAAAGAGCATTGACCCCTTGTTCATTGCCTGAGGGCATTCTTATATGAAAATTCTCTGGATGTGGAATATCTATACGGCAAATGATTCGCCCTGCCCAATATCCATCTGGAACTCCCAAGGCAGCTTCTATCCGGTCAATAGAACCATCTGCCTCTTCTAAAAGACAATCCATCTGCTCTTTGGATATAATAAAGAGTGTATTATCAGGACGTCCTATAAGTGCTCGACCGTATTTGTCCAATACATCCTTGGGAACAAGCAAGGAACCGCCTTGTAGAAATGTACTCAGATGTACCGCTATATAGTTCGGACAGAGATAGGAAGAGGGCGCAGGACGCTTTCCCTTATGTATTTCCATAAGAGAAGCACTGTCCGCCCCCTGAAGATAATGCACTCGCTGGCAAGTCTCCCATGAATTAGAAGGGAGAAATACGGCCTTGTATTCATCTATTCTACTAAAAACAGATGAATGGTGCGCTATTTCTCCCCAGAAAAGTTCTTTCTGAGCATACAGATTCCCCGTAAATAATAAGGAAATAAGGAGTATTTTCTTAAAGACAGATTGCATTCTATTTTGTTACCCTACAAAAATACGATTTTTCCTGTAAGAAAACAACCTTTTGCCCCCTAAAAATCAACTTTCACATCCAGTTTGGCTGCGATGATCTTATTGACATAGTCAGAAAGGGCAGGTATCTTAACACTCTCCAACACGGTATTGGCAAAAGCATAGGTGAGTAAGGCCGATGCTTCTTTCTTTCCTATTCCACGTGTCTGTAAGTAAAACAGAGACTCAGGGCTAAGCGAGCCTACTGTACAGCCGTGCGAACACTTCACATCATCTGCAAAGATTTCCAACTGGGGCTTGGTGTATACAGTCGCCTTTTCAGAAAGCAAAATATTGTCATTCTGTTGGTAAGCATTTGTTTTTTGAGCAATCTGTTCTACCATGATTTTTCCATTGAACACATTGGTAGCCTCCTCATTTACAATACTCTTATAGTCTTGGTGGCTCTCACAGTTAGCCTGAGCATGGTTCACCAAAGTATAATGGTCGGTATGTTGCGTGCCTTGCAAAATACTCAATCCCTTAAGTGTGGATTCCAAGTACTCCCCATGATGATAGAAGTTCAGATTGTTACGCGTAAGGGTACCTCCAAAAGAGAAAGTATGTACGCTAGCATGGCTTTGTGCCTCTTGTGAAATATAAGTGTTGTCAATGAGTGAAGCGTTGAGCTTATCATTCTGCAATTTGTAATAGTCCAAATGTGCATCCTTGGCGACAAATACCTCTGTCACCGCATTGGTCAGCACTTGTTGCTCACATAGGTTGTGGTGCATCTCAATAACCTTAAGCTCCGCATTCTCCCCTAGTGAAATAATATTGCGTGGCTGGTAGCAAGTAGGCACTGTACTATCACTCAGATAAAGCAGTTGGATAGGCTTTTCCACCACCTTGCCTTTGGGCACCTCTATATAGACCCCCTCGGCGGCATAAGCCGTATTAAGTGCTGTGAAGACATCCCCTTTCTCCGTATCTGCATTGAAGTATTTGCTTACAAAAGGAGCTCCTCCCTTGTGCAAAGCCTCTAATAGGGGCGTTACGGTAAAGTTCGCACTATCAGTATTGGACATTTCTGCACTGAAAAAGCCATTAACAAACACCAATAAGTGGCTACCCTCTATCCAATAAGGGTGTAACACCTCTGGAGCAAATGTCTTTTTAGCATGTGTAGGCTGCCACAGCGTGTAATCTGTTGCTTGAATATCCTTGAGCGAAGTGTATTTCCATGCTTCCACCTTCTTATGAGGGAAGCCTTTTTCGCCAAAGAAACTGAGGGCTTCTCGGCGAATGTCTTTTAATATATCGTCCTTGTGTGGGAATGCCTCAAAGGAGGCTACCCATTTTTCTTTTAAATCCATGATTTATCAGTTGTTAGTGATTAGTGGTTAGTAGTTAGTCACTTGTCATTAGTCACTATTTAAGCCAATCATAGCCCTTTTCCTCTAACTCTAACGCAAGGTTTTTGTCACCTGTTTTTACGATTTTACCATCGGAAAGCACATGTACATAATCGGGAACAATGTAGTCCAAAAGACGTTGGTAGTGAGTGATGACAATCACAGCATTATCCTTACTCTTGAGCTTGTTCACGCCATTGGCAACAATACGTAATGCATCTATATCAAGACCAGAGTCCGTCTCATCGAGGATAGCTACTTTCGGTTCGAGCATCGCCATTTGGAAGATCTCATTGCGCTTCTTCTCCCCTCCTGAAAAACCTTGATTAAGGGAACGTGACAAAAAGTCAGGATTGATTTCCAAAAGGGCTGCTTTTTCACGTATTTTCTTAAGGAGTTCCCCCGCAGGCATTTCAGGGAGTCCTTTTGCTTTGCGACTCTCATTGATAGCCGTTTTGATAAAGTTAGTGACTGATATCCCTGGTATTTCCACTGGATACTGGAACGACATAAAGATACCCTTGTGAGCACGTTCTTCAGGAGCGTCCTCAAGGAGGCTCTCCCCATTGAGGATTACATCCCCCTCGGTTACCTCAAAATTTTCATTGCCCGAAATTACAGAAGAGAGCGTAGACTTACCCGCTCCATTAGGTCCCATAATGGCATGCACCTCACCTGCTTTTACTTCTAAGTTGATTCCTTTAAGGATTTCCTTACCATCCACACCCGCGTGGAGATTTTTTATTATTAACATTTTTGATTATTTTATAGGTTATTAAATCTTTTAAAGTATTCATCTATTTCATTGTGTAGTTCTATACCTACACGCTCAAAGCAATCTAACAAATCTTGATAGGCATTCTCACCTGCAAGAAAATCCCAAAACTCTTGGGCTACTTTTAGCTCGTTATCTAAATCTAACATTCCCGCC
The DNA here is from genome assembly GCF_938029845.1 of uncultured Capnocytophaga sp. GTDB lineage: Bacteria > Bacteroidota > Bacteroidia > Flavobacteriales > Flavobacteriaceae > Capnocytophaga. The sequence continues at coordinate 10,801 of NZ_CALHGG010000093.1, read as the reverse complement.
ATCGTCCAGCGTGAATAAGGTTTAGGTTCATACGGATTGTAAGGTATAGCAATAAGGGTATGTATTTTTCTATTAGGGTTTTCAGCCAATACACAACCTACCCATTCTAATAAAGTGCGTTTAAATTCTTTAAAACCTCCTTTGTTAGGTTTAGCTGTTTTAATGTCAAACAAGAAAAGTTCATCTGAATGACTTTCTAACCACACATCTACTTTGGTAGGCTTTACCGTGTTCATTTTTCCTTTCTGACAAACTGCCCTAATAGCTTGTATTTCATTTATCTTATTAGGATTACCATTTACGGTAAGGTTATCCATAATATCCTGAATAACCCGTTGCGCTTTTTCACTTATCTTATCACCTGCTACCGCTTGTAATTTAGCAACCTTAAACCGAGATTCAGCTAATGATTTTGCTACAGGCTCAAAAATGCTCGTACCAAAATTAGTATTCAAAGAATGAATAAACGAAAACAATGCCATACGGTCTTTACCCAATAAGCGTGTATGGAAAGGCATCACCGCAGGCTCAGGGTTATAGTGTTGAAACTTTGTTCTAAGACTATGCCTAAGCGTGTTTTCTACATTAGTTATTTGTTGTGGGGTTAGCATCTTCTTTCATATTTAGTAATTCTTCAATTTTTGGTATAAAGTATTTTGCTTTTGTATACAAATCAAATATATCTCTCGGTGTTTTATTTTCATAAAGATATGAAGCAAAATCATTATGTACTAATATATTCCTAATATGACCTATTTCTAAGAAAGCATTTTTACTTATATCAAAATTGTTATCTTCTTTTATGTAAGAAGTTACTTTTGTTTTAAAATCTTCACCAAATAGACTTAAAAAAGAATTAATGTTTTTCGCAGGGCTATTAGGATTATTCTTTTCACCCCAACTATTAATTAGAGTATGATATCTCATATTAATAGCTTGTTTTTCTAGGAAATTAACTAGTTTTTCATCATTATTAGAAACATTTCTTACATACCTTTTAAGCATTTCGGTCATTTCTACTTCAAAAAAACTAGCACAAGATAATAACAAAACCTTTCTTATTGTTTTATTATAATCATTCAAAGAAGAACCTTCTTTTGCTTCCCCCAATATTTTTTGAATAGAAGTGATTTCTTCCCATAATATATCAACTGAGGTCTTGTTCTCATCCATTACCTAATAATATTCTTTTAGCAATTTCACTTCTTTTTTGTGTGTTATCTACACTTGTAGTTCTTTGAGAATATGCTTTTATAAACTCTTCATCTTTTTTTAAAGAGTCTATTTTTTCTTTCTCTGTATGTGAAATTTTAGAAGCATCCTTTTCTTTATAGGCGTTTTCACATAAAGTAGTAAAAACCACTTCATAGACAGAAATATTAAATCTGCTGTTACTTGTCCAAAAGATTTTATTATCTCCCAAAGAATTTATATGTAAAATAAAATGGTTAAAAATATTTTCTAACAATTTATTTTCTTCGTCACTATTCTCTTTCGCTTTAAAAGAAAAACCATTTAAGAATTTTGTCATACTTGGTTTATAGTTTTCTCTATCTATAAGCATTGCAAAACCACGTAAAAGTATTTCAACTTCCTTCATATTAATGTCTGGAGTTTCTGTTGATAACAATTTCCTCCACTCATCTTTCAGATTCAACTTGTACAATAATTCATAGAAGTTAGAATGATACAGGCTTGTTCTTATTTCTTGAGGCTTTAAATTAACGCCTCCTGTATTAAGTCTATTGAAAATTTCAAAAACTACATTATTACCCTCTTCGCCAGAAGCTGATGATTTAATCACTGTGTGTCGAATTGTCTTTAGATTAAAAGAGGTTTTATCTGATTCTTCTAATGTTGAATAATTTTTCTTATTAAATTTATTAGGTTTGTTAGGAATCTGTTCGGGTAAATTTAGTGTAAAATCTGTAAAATAGTCATTGTCCGATAGTATATTGTCAGGAATACTTCCTTTCTCATCAAATATTTTTCTCAACTCAATGCGTTTTTCTTTTTTAGGAAATCTTTTTTTAATGAAATAGTAAATAGTCATTAATCTTTGTTGCCCATCAATAACTAAGAAATTATTTCTCTTTTCCTCAAAAAGAAATATTTGAGGAATAGGAATTCCTATCAAAAGAGACTCTATTAACTTAGAAGCTCTTTTAATATCCCAAACGTAATTTCTTTGAAAATTAGGTACCTTAAAGACTCTAGATTCCATAAAGTCAAAGAGTGTTTTTACATTAAAATCGTTTGGAGAAACAGATATGTCATATTCTATTGAAGAAGAGTTATCTTCTAAATCATCCTGATCATAATCTCCATCAAAAATAGGTTCTTTATATTCTTCAGTCATATCTCTATGTTTTTATCTTTTTCTTTTAAATGAAATATAATCTCAGCGTACGCGTTTTTGTCTTTCTCGGTACGGTTGAGTACAGGGCGTTTGTATTGGTTTACAATTCGCATTCCTGCTCGCTCGGCTATTTCGGGGTATAAGCCATATTTGTCATTGGCTACCAAAAATACATCGTAATCATCGGCTAAAAAGCGTTTGCTGTTGGTCAGTACTTCAGCGATACCCGTTACATACATACGCTTGGCTTCCTGCCCTTGCCCTTTGTAAAGGGGACCTATCTCTTTATCATCATTGCGCTCAAAACCAAAAAGGTCGTAAGCATAGGCATGTTGTTCGTGATAATCAATCAGCCCTACATAAGGAGGCGATGAGAAAATGCCTTTTATTTGCTGCTTTCTTGCCAAAGCGGCAAACTCTGGATTCTTATGCTCTAATGCCTCAAAAATGTCAATAGTACGACTATCGCCCTGTAAACACTTCTGGTAGGTATTCGTACGCAATTCTTTAAATTGTTGCAAACGTTTAATTGTATCTTTGACATAAGTCTCCCACCATTTTAAGATAGAAAATAGCGGCTTACACACCTTGCCGTGTTTAGCACAATAGTAAGTGGCGGTTATAGGCTCTATCAAGGTAGCTAAATCGGCGTGAGTGGTGGCACGACAACTGCGAATAGTTCGGCTCAATATGAGGGTAACTATACGCTTGGTAGCAGGATTAGCAATCTGTTTAATAAGGTTAAACACAAAATCTATTTCCTCGCGCACATGCTGTATATACCACTTGTCTAAGAAAGTGTCTGCTTTAGCTTGTTTTAGTTGAATGTGGTACTTTTCTACAAGTGACTGATAAATAGGTAAAAACTGTTGCTCTTTTTCAGCTCCGTATACTTTGCCGTCTATCTCCTTGCGTTGCAAACGATATTTATAGTCGGGTACAGGGAAGAACTCCTTATTGAAATTATTGAGCGCTTCGGTAAGTTCAGCGTCAAAGGTAAGTATGTGTTTTTCTGCTAAAAACTCCTTTAAGGCTTGGGTAATGCGGTGCGTTTCGTTATACACATCTGCCAAATCGTAATACCCTACTTTAGCATTGCCTATGAACGCATTGAAAGCTGACACATCTACTCCTATAGCGTGCATTCCTAATTCTGATGCTTGCACCATAGTAGTACCACTACCCGAAAAAGGGTCGAGGACTATATCACCAGCTTTAAAAAAGACTTCTTTTTTGAAAGCATCAGTATGCCCATCTAAAAAGTACTCTACTAACTGCGGAATAAACTTACCTTTATAAGGGTGTAAGCGGTGTACGTGCTTGGTAGTTTCTGCTTCTTTATACTGCTCAAATGAGAGACTCCAGTTGAGATCATCACCTAATTTCTCTTTCCACTGTGAGGTGCGATTTCCACCCAAAGCATCGTAATAGGCTTTAAGTTCCTCTTTAGCAATTTGGGTAATTCCATTATTTTCAAATTTCTTTACCTTACCATACTGTACTAAATAGGAGATATTTGAGGAAGTAACATTCTTCCCCATATATTCCGTCGCCCACTGTGAGGCTTGTTGCAATGTAAAGTATTGATTAGGACTTAGCATAATGGTGTCTCTCCTTCCATAGTTTTAATTCAAGGTGCAAAGATACATCATTTCTTTTTGTATTCCAATAAAAAGATAAGTTTATCTTTTAAATAATCTAGAATCCCATTTTCTCTCCAAAAACATCCTTCCTACAATTTTTCTAAGAACTCTAAAAAACCACTTGCTACTTTACGCCATTTCCACTGGCCTGCACCGTGGGGAGCTTTGTAGATAGGTGCATCATTGCCGTCACTTTTGGAAAGGTCGAGTATATAGGGGTCAGCATCTTTATCGGCGATTACGAGCCAATGGGCTTTCCAATCGGGGAAGCGTTCATCATCGGGGCTACTGAAAGCATAACCGCATTGATTCGCTATTAAAGTATTAGCACCATACAGATTGATGCCCTTGAGAAAAGCATCACTGGCAGGCGAAAAGCGTTCTAAGAAAGTGAGATAAACAGCAGGCAGTTCCCAACGCGTTTTAATATTGTCGATAACTTGCTTTTCGGGCACTTCCAAAATAGCGCGGTTGTATTGATATGATTTTACGTGCCAAAAATCTCTCTCTTTTGCTAAAGCCTGCTCTATTTTAGCCATTGCCTTTTGTAAGTCGGTTTGTGGATTTTTTTGCAAAAACGGAAACTCGCTGAGTACTTGTTTTCTTGGGTAACCTTGAGCCTGCCATTCAAGTACTCTTTCCATAGGCAAGGCTTGCCAATAAGCAGGGTCGGAGGGGAGATCGTTATTAAAAGGCTGTCCGCTATGCTCGGCTAAGGCGATGATAGCACTGCCTTTATTCTCTTTGCTATCCTCCTTTTGCAAGTAATCTACCAAAAAAGGATAGCACTTGTCGCCCTCTACTTTCAGCAGTCCGCTAAAAGCCCAATAGGGTAAGCCTTGGGTTATCATCTCATAGAGGAAAGGGGCAAGTTCAGTGTCGTTTTCGGTTACAAGTTCCGAGATACGTGCGATTACAAAGTCGCGAGCATGGGTAATTTTGCTTTCTTTTACTGCTCGTACTAAGGTTTGTAAGGTTTCTTGACGCATTTTCTCGCCGTACTTCTTCACTATTTTTCTTACCAATTCGTGATATTCGCTGCCGTTGGTAGTAGTGAGGAGTTTTTGAGAGAGATCGCTGAAATCTTTTTCTTGTTTACTCATTGTTTGTTTCTTCAAAAGTTACGGTTACATTGGGGAATTGCTTCAGCGCCTCAATACGCTCTTTGAAAGCGCCTAAAATATACTCTTCCCACGGAACGCCATACTGGTCGTTGTAGTACAATTGCATTTTCTTGCTGTACTCTAAGCGGTCGGTAACAGCTTTGTTTTGTCGCCAATTCAGCGCTTTGAGGGCATCATACACTTTGTCGTTTTTAGCAGGAATAGGACTTACCCGTACATAGAGCGTTCCGTCTATATATCGCGGAGGGGTACTTTCTATTTCATTTTCAGTTGTATATACAAAGGTCTTTTCGCCTGTTATGGGGATATACTGTTGCAGGAGTTGCGCCAATTCTTCATCGGATAATAATCCTTGATAGGTTTGGGTAAAACGTGGCAACACACGTGTGAAATCGGTGAGTTTTCGGCTATAAACTTCTTGTATTACTTGCCGTTGTGCCTCGTTGGTTATATAAGGCAGGTGACTTTGCAGTAGGCGGGTGATATTTTCGTAGAAATCACCTTCACTGCGTACGAGCGACCCCTCGTATATATCGTTCACCGAGTTGAGCATCTCATAGAAAAAGAAGTCTTCAAGGGTGTTTGCTAATAGTTCAGCCTCGTCAGAATCGTGTTGTAGCAAGGCTATAGGAGGAGTGGGTTTAGGAGCGTTTTGGTCGTACAAAAAGCAATAATAATCACCACCGCCCGTTTGTCCGAATGGAATAAAAAGGTAATCGGGGTTGATACTGAACCAACTCTCCTCGCCGTTGAGTTCTTCGATAGCTTCGGCAATATTAGCAAGTGGTATCAACTCAAAATCACCACTGTACAAAAAGAGTGGTGGGTGGTTTTTAAGTTGTGGATATACTTCTTTACTCCAATGCGAAGCATATTCGCCTATATCGAGCATTTGGTCAGCATAAAGCCGATGATATAGTTCAGGATATTGAAATTGGTATTGTTGTTCTAGGGTTTTTAACATAATAAGAAATTAGTGAATCGGCAAATTGACTACTCTGCTAATTTGTGTACGTGAATAGCATCGGCTTGGTGGAGCGGGGTGACGGTAATATTGGTAATTTGAATTTTATCAGGCAGATTGACGATATAGGCGATCGTGTCGGCGATATCTTCGGCATATAGGGGCGTGATACCCTTGTATACGTTCTCGGCTTTCTGCTCATCACCTTTGAAGCGTACCTTACTGAAATTGGTTTCTACCAAGCCAGGTTTTACGGTCGTTACCTTTATTTTCTTGTCCACCAGCTCTATACGCATGGCATCACTGAGGGCTTTTACAGCAAACTTGGTAGCACAATAGATACTGCCATTGGGGTAGGCTATTTCTCCCGCTACCGACCCGATGTTCACAATCGTACCTATCTTGTCGGTGGCGAGCATCAGCGGAATCACACTACCCGCGATATAGGTAAATCCTTTGATATTGGTGTCAATCATCTGGTCGGCATCCTCCATAGTGTAGGTATGAAGGGGTTGCAATCCTATTGCCAAGCCCGCATTATTAATAAGAATCTCAATATGTCGCCATTTTTCGGGTAAGGACTGGATATTTTTTGCCACCTCTTGGTAGTTTCTCACATCGAAAGCTAAGGTAATAACCTCTATAGCGTGTTCTTTTTCCAATTGGGCTTTCAGTTGAGCCAATACCTCAGCACGGCGCGCACAGAGAATAAGATTCGCCCCCATTTGCGCCAACTTTTCAGCTACTGCTTTCCCTATCCCACTGCTGGCACCTGAGATAAAAGCGATTTTTCCTTTGATACGATTTAGTTCCATTTGTATAGATTTTTAAGGCAAGTTCGATATAAAAAGTCCCCACGGATTTTACAGATTTTCACAGAGAAAATGGTATAACAACTAAGTGTAGCTTTATGATTTACACGAATAAATAAGACCAAAAGTCTTATCTATCTGTGTAAATCTCAACAACATAATTACACAAAGATAGAAAATCTGTGATATCCGTGAAAACTCGTAGGAACTCACGTTATTTAAAATTATTTTTTTAGTACTAACGATAAATCTTCTTCATTACCTCCTCCACAGTAGGCTCGTGATATTTGCCTTTTTTATCTTTGGTGGTATTGAACACAGTAGGGTCGAAATGCGGACAGTTGAGCTCTAAAAATTTATAAAAGTATTGATTTTCGTAGAACATATCCATCATAAACTCCTCTTGAAAGTCATTTTCGCACTCAAATTCATTATCTATGATGATGCGCACAAAAGCAGCGATATCTTCACGAGTGAGGTCGTTGTGCTTTACAGGATCGGGCATTGCCAAATCAAAGGCAAAGGCTTCAATGCCATTACCTTCCCACCATTCCCATAGCCAAGTATTGGAAAGGTCTTTACCCGTGAGTGTACTCAAGTACTGCTCCATCGCCTTGTATTCTTTGTCAAATACTTCTTCGGGAGTATCTTCACTTTGGGCATCATGAAAGGCTTCGTAGTCTTCTAGGCGTTTTAGTACAAGTGGGTACAACTTTTCTGCTGTCGCAAAATCAGGACGTAATTTTTTTCTTAAGGTGTTCATCTTTAAAAATTTTAAGGGTTGAAAAGTGCAAATTGGGATAAACTACCAATTACTTTTCATCGGTTTTTAGAGCACAAAGGTAAGGATAATTTGCTAATTACCAAAATATCACTACCTTTGCCTTTAGAACAATAACGTATGGATAAACAAAAAATAGAAGAACTCATTAATACCTATAGTATTGTGAGTGATTTGAACCAAATGAAGGATAGCCACAAACAACCTTATGCCTTGGCATTGGTTGGTAATGATGATATGGAGCATTTCTTTTTAGCATTAGCCAATACTGAAGACTTGGAGAAGATTCTATCAGAAAATGAGGTAACACTACTGATACTGACGATTTTCTATATTTTAAATGGTCGCCTAATGAATGGTTGTGTATGAGCTATGATTTAGAAGATAGTCAGTTGAAAGCCTTTAATAAAAAACTTAGGGAAGAGGTGAGTGCTATCAAAAGTGATTGTGATAACTATAGGAAAACTATGCTTGAAGTGTGTATGGCAGCGCTTGTTAAAGCCAAACCTCAGGTAGAAAGCTTATTAAAGCATAGCAACCTACCTATTTTTGTATCATTTACTGATATTTCAAAACTACAAGAAATTGAGAACTACACCGCTTTACAAATCAATTCCAAAGAAGTATATGAGGCTTTCAGTACTCGTTTTGCCGAATTGGATTGGGGAAAAGACTTGGGGGTGTATGCTCCTTTCTAAAAAAACATTAGTTGATTTATAAATGAAGAATTTAGAACTTAAAATCCCACCTGCTGCAGTATGGCTTATCTGTGCCTTGCTAATGTGGGTGCTTGCTCATTTATTACCTTTTAGTGCATTGCCTCACCTGCCCACAGTGGCTATAACCTTCACAATGATAGGTGTGGGAGTTGGATTGGCTGCGCTTTGGAGTTTTCACAAAGCCCGCACTACTATCAATCCTCTTGATCCCTCGCAGGCTACTCATTTTGTTTCAAAAGGGATATACCAACTGACTCGTAACCCTATGTATGTAGGCTTGGTTTGTTGCTTACTCGCTTGGGCGATATGGCTCTCTTATCTTTTAACTTGGATAGGGATACCGCTATTTATAGCCTATATGACACGCTTCCAAATCATTCCAGAAGAGCGCACCCTTAGACTGAAGTTTGGCAAAGAATACGAAAACTATTGCCTAAAAGTACGTCGTTGGCTGTAAATTTAATTACCATACCCTTTTAATTAGCAAATTCACTAATTGGCAAATCAGCTAATTATCATAGGCTTCTTCTTCCTTCTTTGATATAGAATATTTCGTGATAAGTGGTAGAAAACCAGCCATCTTCTATCATATAAATAAATTGCTCCCAAAGGCTTCCTTCCTCTAATAATTTAGGATTAAGTTCTTGGATAGCCTCGGTTACTTGCTGGACAACTTTATCCAATGTGGCAAAAAGCTTTTCTTGGGTAGAAGTATCACTACCTTTAAGCTGAAATACCCCCGCCAGCAACAGACTATAAGTTTTGATAAACTCCTCTAATGAATGATTCACCCACACCACAGGGGTAGTAGTATAACCGTTGTTAGTAGAGAGTAAGTGTACATTTCCTATGTCGTTCAATACAAAATAACCATAACAACATTTTCCAAAGCATTGAAAGTGTTCCTCTTCTAGTTGCATAGAGACAAGTTCATCTGGAAAGCGGATAAAATAAAACCCCATTTGTAGGTAGTCATTCAGTAGGGCAAACTTGTTTTGCAGTACCTCATCAAGGCTCATCAGCTGGGGTTGAGGAGAGTGCAACTCAGCGGTAATGCCGGCTTGGTGTAGGGCTTCTCTATCGTCTTTTGTAAAACTAAGCATATTTCTTCTCTATTCTTTTGGCAATGGTTTTTCCTGTGTTTTTGTAATAGGCTTCTGTAAAAGGGAGTGCTTTGAGGTAGGGAATATCACTCTCGTTACCAAACGCTTGGAAACACACTGCCGCACTACACATTAGCACTTCGTCTTTTTTAGACTGTGCAAAGCTGATAATTTGCTTTAAGATAGGTACAAAAACCTCGTGAAGGTCTTGGCTTACCTTCTCACCTTTGAGTTGGTGTGATATATTACAAAGTGAATAGGTATATTTTTGTACAAAATCCTTTTGCTCATCGCTGATATGGGGTAAGAAAGTTTGAGCAATTTCTAAAAAGGCAGGGAGCGCTTCCTCTGTAGGTAACTCTTCCAATACTCCAAAGATGATATGAAAGAAGTCTTTCGTTTTGTATATTGCTTTTACCAAGCCTTGCGCCCCTTCTTCTAGATAAATACAAATGGCATCTACCCACGAGGCAAAGGGTATAATAAGCTCATCATTGAGTGGTTGCCAATGGTATTGCGCTACCATTTCCTGCAAGGGAGTAATGTACTCTTTATTAGGTATTTTGAGAATTTTTAAAAGGTGTTCTACCTCCAAATTACCTTTTTTCTCCAACTGATGGAGCTTTTTGATGTGTTTTTCCACTGCTTCGGTCATATTGTTAATTTAATTAATTGGGTTTATTGATAGCTTTTTATAGTACAAAAATAGCTAACTTAAGGTCCATAAGCCTTTGGCTTTTAGTTCATTTAATTCAGCTTCTGAGACTACTTGAAAATCATCGTCATCATCATCGTAGGAAGTGTAATTCCATTCCAAGCCAAAGTTTTCCATAGCGTCTAACAGAGTATCAAATAACTCTTGTTGCGCGCTGCCTATAAAAATAGCGGTAGCTCGGTTTTTGGTTTGGTGTATGGCAAGGGTAATGACTATTTCAAAATCAGCATCAATAAAAGTACGTTGCCCTTTCCAGCTGAGGGAAGTAAGCTCGGTATATTGTTTTTCGATATGGGCAACCGCTTGCTCGGGTACTTCAAAGTTTTCCATACCCCAACCGCCCATTGCACTGGCGTTGTAAGGCAAGCCTCCCATAGTACCGTTGTAAATGGCAATATACAGCCAAAAATCGGAGAGTGTTTGGGTTTCTTGTATCCAATTGGAGTCGGTTTCGGAGCCGTAATTACCCCAAACAGCTGGGTTAGGGTTTGTTAAATCTTCTTTTCGAATTGCCCATATTACTACCCCTTGGTTTTCTTCACAAAAGCATAAGTAATCCCCTGCAAAATACAATTGCTGGG
>NZ_CALHGG010000092.1 GCF_938029845.1 uncultured Capnocytophaga sp. | reverse complement strand
ACTCATTGATGTAGGAGGGGTATATTACCGCGTGATTGGGGTGATGAAGAATGATGATATGGTGAGCCAACAGGCCGAGTCAGAAATCTTTGTACCTTATCCGAGCTTTACCCGTAATATTCAGGATACGCCCGATATTTCAGTCTTTGGCTTCTACCTAAGCGATGATGCTAAGATTTCGGTGATTGATTTTAAGACGAAAATATTCAATTACTTAGCACGCAGCCTACGTTTTGATGCTAATGATCCTAATGCTGTCTATATACAAACCTTAGAGGAACAAATATCCGATATCAATAGTATCTTCACTGGTATCAGTGTGTTTATTTGGATTGTGGGGGCTTGTTTCTTGATTAGTGGAATGGTCAGTGTAACCAATATCCTCTTTATCGTAGTCAAGGAGCGCACCAATGAGTTTGGTCTGCGTATGGCCATTGGGGCTACTCCTTACCATATTACTATACAAGTGCTCTTGGAAGCGCTGATTATCACCTTAGCATCGGGCTTGTTGGGTATGTTCTTAGGCGTAGGGGTACTCAAGCTCGTTAATATGGTATTGGCGGCTTCAGGGGGCATGGGACTGCTCAAAACAACCGAAATAGATATGGGTATAGCTCTCTTGGCGGTCTTTATTATGGTGCTTTCAGGTATTTTTGCAGGTACTTTCCCTGCCCGCAAAGCCGCTAAGATAGAACCAGTGGCCGCTATGCGCTATGAAAATAGAGGGTAATGACTAATGACTAATGACTAACGACTAACGACCAATGACTAGTGACTAATGCAAATCAGTAGTTATAGTCAAACAGAAATAGTTTGCGAAAAAATAGCATGAGCAGGTGTAGGGGCTAATGGCAATTAGCCCTTGAAAGAGAGTGAATTAGGAATGAATTCCTTGTCTTATTTATTCGTATTTTATTTGCATTCTAAATATGATTGACTATAAAATGATTAGATAGTTTTTTAGAAAAACAACAAGTTCTGCGGAAAGCTCGCTTTATTCTATGTCGTAATTTACAATTATTTCCCTCTATTCCAACAGTATACGTTTTCCTTATTAGATGCTTATCCTCTTTAAAAGTTATTTTAAAACTTTTCCTATCATCAGTTGCTATGGAATCATAGGTAATATCAAGTTCTTTAAGTTGCTTTCTTAACTTCTTGGCTGTTCTTAAATCTCTTTTACCTCATACATAAGCTATGATTTCTCCTGTCTCCCTATCATAAGCATAAATAAGCCACTGTTTATTTTCTTTTTTCTGAACATAAGTCCGAAATTCATCAACCTCAATATTATTATAGTGCTTCTTTTTAGGAACTATAGAATAATCAGATTTAGCTAAAACAGTAAGTACTTTCCTTATACTAACTTTTTCTATTTCAGATATATCTCTAATCCCTACACCTCTAACAAGCATAAGTTTGATTTTCTGATTAATACAGGAATGACAACCCTTATAAGTAAGATTATGATCTCCAATGAATTGACGAGCACATTTTTCATTTTTGCAATCCCATTCCATTTCCTCTCTATTAAATCTTTCCATCATTGTCTTACGGCTTCCGAGACAAAACTTCGTGTGCAGCGATTTGCTCATCAGCATTAGAAGCTGCCAACTCAAAAATTATATCACGGCTCTGTAAAGATATAATCAAGTCTTTCATTCTCTTCACCAAATGCTGCTCTATATCTTTTTGCGTACTCTTGTTTTGAAATCTGTTTTCCAGAAATTGCATCTATAAAATAATGTAGATCACAATTTCTCTCTGAACAAACTATCAGATGATCCTTTTCTCTTTTTTGTTTTTCTTTTTTTGCTAATTCTATATATTTCTCTTTTTTTGCTAATTCTATATATTTCTCTAAACATTTATCTTTTGGGTAACCATCTTTTATGATAGCAACCCACATATTCATTTTTTCTACATAATTTAATCGAAATCCAAAATAATTTGTTCCTCTAATATCAACAATTCTACCTTTTCCAGTTTTAAGGTTGATATGTCCTTTCTTTTCCAAGAATTGTAAAATATAAGGATATTTAATTTTCTTGAATTTCTTATCTTCATCTACAATTCTTTTAACGCCTTTTTTATTGTAATAAACAGATTTTCCGATAAGTACATTTTCTCCTATAAAATGCTTGATGCTTTTAATTTTTCCATTCGGATAATAATCTTTACGGCGTGTTATAAAAGAAGGGGAGGGCAAACTTTCCTCTATATATCCCCCTTCTTCTTTGTCAAAACTAATCTTATAAAGAATACAACCATCTGTTTTTAAATACTGATGTCTGTAAACATCAGCATTTTTTCCAAGATTCTTATATAATTCAAAATCAAACGTTTCATTTTTAGGTTGTGCTATTACATAGGAAGCATACAAATATAGTAATACTAAAAATACTCTCATAATTGCTCATTCTTTTTCTATTAAAAACCTATATACTAACAGCTGGATAATAAAAATCCTCCGTTGGGAAGAACTCCTTCTTTGTTTTCGAATCTTGGAGCTTAATGATATTTTTCTTGTCCTCATCTAAAAAAATCTTAAAAATTTGCTTTTCTTTCGTTTCATCATTTGTTAGTTCTACATTATCGCCAACAATTTTAACGGATTCAGAAATCCATGGATAATCCACTAAATCAAAATAATGCGTACGAGGGGTAAGGTTTTTATCCAATTTAGCTCCTTTTTCTACAGAGTAAATTACTTTCAGAGCAGAAATATCAGGTTGCTCTTTATAAGATCTAAATTCTTTATCCGACTGAAATTCAAGATAGATTTTATAAATCATCCTGTCTTCATTAGCGATAATAGAATCCTTTACTTCCATTCTCCATTGAAAAGCAAGCTTCCTATTATCTTCAAAAATCCTTCGGTAAGGAGATTTTTGCACTTTTTGTTTGGTAATTATTTCAGGTGGTGGAGGAATAGATTTTTTCTTCTTTTGTCCAAAAGCCACAAAATGAGCTGCCACCATGACAATTAAAAGTAATTTTTTCATATTAATTATATTTTATAAAGGTTTGTTTTTCAGCTAAATGATACCAAGCCAATCCTCCTGGTTCTGGCGTTCCCGTAGATGGCGCAATAGATGGATCAAAAGCATCCAAATCTATCGTAATATACACAACTGAGATATAAATCATAGTATCCACTCTGCTTTTACTTTTCTCACACTATTACTCTTTAAAGAATCTATTAAATAAAAGTCGTATCTCTATCCTTTCTATATAACTTTCTATATAAAATACCTTTTTTTTCATTATAATAAAAATAAAAAGTTTTTTGATTTTCTGGATTTTCCATCATTTGTAAGTGATAGATTAAAAGAGAATCTTGTTGGGAAACCCTTTCTATTTTCCACTCATATGGTGCCATAATATTCCAACCATCAATAAGCATTGAGTCAGTAAAAATAATTTTAGCCATATCATAATCGTCTTCAAGATATGGGTATATTGAGAGCCTCAATTCTCCATTCTCCTCTTTTTTATCTAAATAATAAAACTTTTTGTTCGCTAGTGGATTGTTTATTTTGGTATCAGATTCGATACTTAATGATTCATTTAGTGGATCTTTTTCAGTGTTATCATTAACAACGTTCTTACAGGACCATACCCATATTAAGAATAAACTAATAAGTAATAATTTCATATGTTGACTTTTATTTTGTTTTGCAAAGGTAAGGGTTTTTTATTTAAGGTTTATAGTCTTCCCAACCATATTTTCTATATTCAGGAGCAGGAGAAAATTCAGCTGCACCCCAATCTAAGTCTCCTGAGCAAGGGATGCGACAAATGCCCCAATTAGCTACTTTTTTAACTCCTGTCTTATAACTTGTCCAAGTCCCTACAAATTGGTTGTTTCTATAGTCATCTGAATATTCTTCAATATCATCAAATAAAAACACTCCTTTATTGTTAATATACCATCTTAATAAAACCTTTCCTTCAAAGATACCCGTAGCTGATAATTTTTTATCTTCTCTAAAATAATAATCAGCAATAATAATTCCTTGTGATTTTATTTTCCCCACCATATCATCCTCTAAACCTTTAGAATGCTCTGCAAAAAAATATACATGTTTGATTTTTATATCTCCTTCAAACAATCTTACATTTTTACCAACTTTTGTTTTCCCTTTTGCTATATAAAGACTATCATTTGTTGTTGATTTTTCTATTTTTAGAAAATTAATCTCTAATCTTCTTTTAATCTTTATATCAATAAACCCAATATAAGGAATAACCCCATAAGGAAAAGATGGTTTAGAGAGCATTGAACTTATATCAATGTTCCCTAAATCAAGTCTTCCTTTGCTATTAAAACCGCCATTTAAATAGCCCATCTCTTCCTTAATAAAATCTTCAAAATCACAATGTTCTTGTGCATTAGATATGGTATCAGATATGGTATCAGATTCGATACTTAATGATTCATTTTGTGGATCTTTTTCAGTGTTATTATTAACAACGTTCTTACAGGACCATACCCATATTAAGAATAAACTAATAAGTAAT
>NZ_CALHGG010000091.1 GCF_938029845.1 uncultured Capnocytophaga sp. | reverse complement strand
TGAAGAGTGAAAAGTGAAGAGTGAAAAGTGAAGAGTGAAAAGTGAAGAGTGAAAAGTGAAGAGTGAAAAGTGTTAAGATGCAATAAATTACGCCTCTACAGTGAGGATACCATAGAGGCGTATAAATAACAAATGAAAAAAGATTGAATTAAACTTTATTACGTTTGTAGTTATTATGGGTATTTTGCATTAGTTGCAATTCCATTTTACCTATAATATACTCAAATTCTCTTTTAAGTTCTGTTTTGTCAATACTATTTCTAAATTCCACATCATCAGAAAGAATAGTTCCTTTTTTTGCTAATTTTTTATTATTGCGTTTCTTTATTTTCTCATTTAAAGCCTTAGTTATTTTTACTAATTGACCAAAATCTTCTCCTTTCAATTCTCTAAGAATAGAATCCATAGATTTTTTATGATCAATGTCTATTTCCGAGATTTCATTAACTTCAAAAGGGACATAATTGTTTTTTGAGTCTTCAGATAGGATGGCTTCTCCATTAATAAATACACGACCATCCTCTGATATACTTAATTCTTTTAGATTCTTAATAATATCATGATGATCTTTATTATAGAAGAATTGAATATTACTAATTTGTTTGTTAATGATATTTTCAAAGTATTTTTTATCTCCTGTTTTATTAAAATACTGTCCGATAAACCGAATAGGGAAGTAGAAATCACTTTTTTGATTAAATCGATTTTGGCTTGTTAATCTATTAAAGAATTTTTCACGAATTTCCTCAAATGTATAACTATCTTTAGGAATAAATAAAAGCTCTTCAATCTTGTACTTTTCAGATATTTCTGTTTCATCTTCGATATCAGGGTCGCTTATAGTGTCAAAGTCATTGTAAATAGCCTGCTCTATAAAATCAATATATTTCCTGAATCCAGAAGTATATTGAGTAATAGATGATAGGTCTTTAAAAGTAGACAATAGATATTTAGCTCCTTCGTCTTTTAAATAGTGTAATAGATCAATATTATGTGATTTATATATATCCTCAACTATGGAATATAGTTCAACCCCTAATAATTTATAGATGTTTTTAATGTAATTGATATAATCCTTAACTTTACTGATATTTTCATCTAAATATGAAATATAATCATCTTCTTTAAAAATATTTATATCAGTTAGTTTTGTTTCTTTTTGTTTTATTTCATAATAACCTAAGAAGCTAAAATATAACTTTATAGTAGATTTATAGGTATGAGTTCCTGTATAAGGATTTCCATTGATAGGAATAGCATGTAGAGGTTTTAAACCGCTATCCTTATCATCAGTTGTATAGGTAAACAATCTATAAATTTCTTGAGTTTTTCCCTCTTTAAAATATTTGTAAAGGTCATATTTTTCATTAACTGTTTTACAGTTAGCAATACGGCTTCCAATGGTTCTTTTTTCATAGTGACCTTGTTCAAGCCATTCTTTAAACTCTTGTTCTTTTTCTAAAATTCTCATATTTGTTTTATAAGTTAAACGTGCTACAAAACTACGAAATTATTTTTATATACACAAATAATTTTTATTATTTATTGCTTAATATTTATAATTAATAATGTAAAATAATGTTTAAAATACGATATTCTAACTTTCTAAGACGTAACTTATCTCGTCTCTATTCTAAAGATAGGGCTAAGATAATTCTTGATTAATGTAGTCTTCTGAGAAGACGAGAGTTTATTGCGTCTTAGAAAGTTAAGAGCAGTATTAATTCTTTAGTACTTGATTGTCTGAATGTAATATTCTTTGAAATCAACATTAGAGAACCTATCAATAAAGTGATTAGGAGCTTGCTCTGTCAAAATTTCTAGTCTATATGAGTTGTCTTTGTCTTCTCTAGTTGTTAGTTTACCAAAGAAATTGTTGTTATTTATCTTGAATACATGGACTTCTTTTTTTATCCTTATCATTTAATAGGAGCCAACTTCCTAAGAAATGATCCTTATTGGGTTCAATCCACCAAACAGGTTTGACTTTGTTTATATTGGCAAAAAAGAAAGTATCGTTAGTAGTAGCTTCATTTACTTGCTCTTTTACAATGCTGATAATGTCTTTTTTGGTTATGCCTAAAGAAGCTTCTTCGTTAGTAGGTTCGTCTTTTCTAGCTAATTGAAACTCCTCTTGTGAGAGAATGCTCTCTACTTCTCTGAGTAGGGCGATGGGGATTGTCCGAGGAGCAATCTCTTTGTAGGGTTCACCTTTTAACAAGCTTTGAGTTATAAGGGTAAGTTGCGGATAGGTAGCTTCATCCAAGAGGTCTAAGGCTGTAACCGTTTGTGAGACAGCGTGTAAAGTAAGGTCATGGATGGACTGGGCAATGAGGGGTACTAAATCACCATCCTGAGTAGGGTTATAAACGTTTTCCCCATTGATTAGCACATGCCCACTTTTAGGCTCTATGCGTAGTTCTTTTAGCTTGGTTAGCTTTTCATAGGTATCTTCTACAAAATAGCTGATGTTTTTACTTAGGTGCTCTATCATGTTATAAGAAAGTTTTTGATGCATGCGGTTAAGTGTGGAATGAATAGCGCTTAGGGATAGCGTTATACGTCCATCACTGCTGCAAAGGTGATGTCTGTTTATTTGAGAAGAAAGGAATCTTTGTGCTTGCCTAAAATCCATAGATGTGACTGGTAGATTCATCCTTGCTTCCCCTAAGATTTCATTGATACGTTTGTCCAACAATTGAGAAGATTCAAAAGGAATTTCTGTCTCTTCGGTAAAGAAAGGCAGCTGGATAATGCTGCGCTCATGATGCAAACGCCCTTCAGAGTCCATCCATAGGGAAGGGTTGAAAAGGCTGTTATACTCCATGATGTCCTTTACCGTCATGGTATCTTTGTCCAAGCACTCAGAGGTGCCTATCAGGTGGATACCCTGCTCTTGGCAGCTTTCTAAGGTATTGAATAAGTCCTTGTGCTGGTGGTAAGAGGTATAGGCATCGCTGACGAATATGACCCAGCGGGTATCAAAGACGTTTTCTGCCTTGCGTTTTTCATTTTCCTTTATAACCAAAGGAAGTACCTCCTGAGCTTGAAAGGCTTCAGTAAGCATAAAGGGGGCGATACGGGAGCGCAGCTCAGGGTGCTCATTAGGCTCTTCTATCCAAGCGATTTGTACCCGCTTGCGGTTGTTGGGGGTTAGTAGTGAATGTAGGAAAAGCTGTTGGAGCTTGTAGCGGTAGGAAGGCTGATCGCTTTCTATAGCGATATGCTTGGAGCTTGCTAAGTCTATAGAATATAAATCACGATCATCTAAGCCCAAGACAATAGGGAGTATTCCTTTAGTCTTTCTAAAGCAGGAATAAGACAGCAATTCCTGTAGATGGAAGAAATGGCTGGTTTGGTTGGGCATACGTATTTCTAAGAACTTATGCTGTGTCATCTCGCCCAGAAAACTATCGGAGATCACTACACATCCCTCAGGAAAGGCTTGTTGTATTCTCCATAACTCTTTGGTGGGGAGTAGCCTTTTGAGTTCCACCGAGAAAGTGGTATAGGCTTTACTGACCCTAAAGTGTAGGGACTTTTTGAAAGGAATAAGTAAGGAGGTTAGTTTTTCCTTGATATAACGCTCTTGCTTAGCGATTTCTTTTTGGAGCAGAGCTCGCATGGTGGGTTGATTTCTCATGGCTATCTATTTTTGTTTGATGGGGCAAAGGTAGGTCTAAGAGGTTGTCAAATTGTGATACCCATGCAAAAAAAATTACAAATAAAAAAATATGGGAAAATATTTGATTTTTATGCAAGAATGTTATATCTTTGCTCTTTTATTAGTGAAAAATTAAAAGTGAAGAGAGAAAAGTAATCAAACTCAAAACTCAAGATATAAAACTTAATCTTACCCCTAATAATCTATAATTCTATTAATTCTTAATTTAAAAAATTAGAAAATGAAATTTACAGAGTACAAAGCCTTAGAACTGACCAAAATAGCCGAGGAGATATTGCAGTTCTGGAAAGATAATGCGATATTTCAGAAAAGTATAGACTTCCGCAATGGGAAGGAGCCTTTTATTTTCTATGAAGGTCCTCCTTCTGCTAATGGATTGCCTGGTATTCACCACGTAATGGCACGTTCGCTTAAGGATATTTTCTGTCGTTTCCATACCCAATTGGGGGCACAGGTGTTCCGCAAAGCAGGCTGGGATACCCATGGGCTTCCTGTGGAGTTGGGTGTAGAAAAGGAATTAGGCATTACCAAGGATGATATTGGTAAAAAAATCTCTGTAGCCGATTATAACAAAGCTTGTAAGGAGGCGGTGATGCGCTATACCAATATATGGAACAACCTTACCGAGCAGATAGGTTATTGGGTGGATTTGGACGATCCTTATATCACCTACAAGCCCAAATATATGGAGACGGTATGGTGGCTTCTTAAACAATTGTATAACAAGGGATTACTCTATAAGGGGTATACCATACAGCCCTATTCACCTAAGGCAGGGACGGGGCTTTCCTCTCATGAGCTTAACCAACCTGGTTGCTATCGCGATGTAAGTGATACGACTATTACCGCTCAGTTCAAGGTAAAAGACTTCTCTCCTAAAGCAAAGATGGAACTTGGTTCTCCTGAGGGAGCTGTGTATATCCTTGCTTGGACGACTACCCCTTGGACATTGCCATCCAATACTGCCTTGGCAGTGGGTAAAGCTATTGACTATGTCTTGGTACGTACCTTTAACCAATATACTTTTGAGCCTATACAAGTAGTGTTGGCTAAGGAATTGGTAGAGAAGCAGTTTGGAGCAAAGTTCTTCAAAACTTCTGAGGAGGCAGATTTTGTAGCTTATGCTAATGACGAAAATCGCAAGAAGGTGCCTTATGAGGTTTTGGCTGAATGCAAGGGAGCAGACCTTGTGGGTACTACCTATGAGCAGCTTATTCCTTGGTTCCTCCCTGATGAAAATCCAGAAAAAGCCTTTAGAGTGATTCCAGGCGACTTTGTAACCACTGAGGACGGTACAGGTATCGTGCATATAGCGCCTACCTTTGGGGCAGATGACGCCCGTGTGGCAAGGGAAAATGGCATACCTCCCATGTTGGTCAGAGATGAGAATGACAACTTAGTACCTTTGGTAAATTTGCAAGGGCGTTTTCTTAAAGGAGACAAAGTACCAGCCCTTTTTGCAGGACAATATATCAAGAATGAATACTATAAGAGTGGCGAGGCGCCCGAAAAATCATGGGATGTGGAGCTGGCTATATTGCTCAAGACAGAGAACAAAGCCTTTAAGGTAGAGAAATATGTTCATAGCTATCCTCATTGTTGGCGTACCGATACTCCTGTACTCTACTATCCGTTGGACTCTTGGTTTGTGAAGATGACAGCTGTAAGAGACCGTTTGGTATCGCTCAATCAAGAGATTAATTGGAAGCCTAAGGCTACAGGAGAAGGGCGTTTTGCCAATTGGTTAGAGAATATCAACGACTGGAACCTTTCTCGTTCCCGCTATTGGGGAATCCCACTACCTATTTGGCGTACTGAGGATACTAAGGAAGAAAAAATCATCGGTTCGGTGGAAGAGTTGGTTACAGAAATCAACAAGTCCATAGCCGCAGGCTTCATGCAGGAAAATCCTTTTAAGAACTTTAAAGTGGGGGATATGTCCGAGGCTAATTACGACCTTATAGACCTGCATAAGAACATAGTAGATGAGATTGTTTTGGTTTCCGACTCAGGCAAACCCATGAAGCGCGAAAGTGACCTGATAGACGTATGGTTTGACTCAGGGTCTATGCCTTATGCGCAGGTACATTATCCTTTTGAAAATAAGGAACTCATAGATAACGGCAAGGCCTTCCCTGCTGACTTTATTGCCGAAGGGGTGGATCAGACCCGTGGTTGGTTCTATACCCTACATGCGATTGCTACGGCGGTATTTGATACCATTTCCTTTAAGAATGTGATGTCCAACGGCTTGGTATTGGATAAAAATGGCCAAAAGATGTCCAAACGCTTGGGTAATGCGGTAGATCCGTTTGAGACCTTGTCCAAGTATGGAGCCGATGCTACTCGTTGGTATATGATCTCCAACGCTAACCCTTGGGACAACCTCAAGTTTGACGTAGATGGGATAGAGGAAGTACGCCGCAAGTTCTTTGGTACGCTTTACAATACCTATTCTTTCTTTGCTCTCTATGCCAACTTGGACGGCTTTACCTATGCTGAGGCAGAAGTACCTTTGGAAAAACGCCCAGAGATAGACCGCTGGATTCTCTCCGAGCTCAATACCCTTATGGCCAAGGTTAAAGAAGCTTTCCTAGATTACGAGCCTACCCGTGCTACTCGACTTATCTCTGACTTTGTACAAGAGAACCTAAGTAACTGGTATGTACGTCTTTGCCGTCGTCGTTTTTGGAAAGGAGAATACGAAGAAGACAAGATATCCGCTTACCAAACCCTCTATACTTGTTTGGAAGTGGTGGCTAAGCTCTCCGCTCCAGTGGCGCCTTTCTTTATGGACAGACTCTACCGAGACCTTAATGGAGTAACAGGTAAGGACAAGGCTGAATCCGTACACCTAACCGATTACCCAGAGAGCAAGGTGTCCTATATAGATAAGCAATTAGAAAGCAAGATGGAGAAGGCGCAGAATATCTCCTCCTTGGTGCTTTCTCTTCGTAAGAAAGAGATGATCAAGGTACGCCAGCCTTTGCAAAAAATACTCATCCCTACCCTTAGTGAAGCCGAGAAGGCAGAGATATTGGCGGTAGCTAACCTTATCAAGCACGAGGTGAATGTAAAGGAAATAGAGTTTATTGACGATGCTTCAGGTATTTTGGTGAAACAAATCAAACCTAACTTCCGTACTTTGGGACCAAAGTTTGGTAAGCAGATGAAGGATATAGCCGCAGTGATCAATGATTTTACCCAACAAGATATACAATCCTTTGAACGCCAAGGTACTAAAGAGATTACCCTTGCAGGACAAACGCTTACTTTAGACCTGACAGATGTAGAAATCACCTCTCAGGATATAGAAGGCTGGCTTGTGGCGAGTTCTTCTACAGGCTTGGTAGTGGCTTTGGATGCTACTATTACCGATGAACTACGTGCTGAGGGTATCGCCCGTGAACTAGTGAACCGTATCCAGAATCTTCGCAAAGATACAGGCCTTGAAGTAACTGATAGGATTCGTATCCGCCTGCAACATCAAGATACCCTTGAGCAGGCTGTTCGTGCCAATGAAGCCTATATCAAAGCAGAGACCTTAGCCAATGAAATTCTTTTTGCTGATACCCTCCAAGGAGAAGAAGTCGCCTTTGATGATATTGTGACTAAGATTGTGGTGGAAAAAATATAATGGACAAGAATAGTATTGTACAGTACAAACTCTCATTTGATAGTATAACACATTATGTAGAGAGTGAAGACAGACAGGAGAGAGTTGAAATATGGTTTGCACGTGAGTTGCAAGCCATATTGGGCTATGCTCGCTGGGAGAATTTTATTATTGCTATTCATAGAGCTGTAGATTCATGTAAAACTCAGGGTATCAATGTAGATGATCATTTTCGTGAGGTCACGAAAATGATCGATATAGGTAAAGGAGGAAAACGTGAAGTATCAGATTTTATGCTTACACGTTATGCTTGTTATCTTATTGCTCAAAATGGAGATCCTAAAAAAGAGGAAGTAGCCTTTGCACAGAGTTATTTTGCAGTACAGACACGCAAAGCAGAGTTAATAGAAGAACGACTGAACTTGCTTTCTCGTTTAGAAACTCGTGATAAACTTAGAGCAGCTGAAAAGCAACTTTCTCAAAATATCTATGAAAGAGGTGTAGATGATAAAGGTTTTGCACGTATACGATCCAAAGGAGATACAGCACTTTTTGGAGGATATACAACTGAGGATATGAAACAGCGCTTAGGAGTAAAAGCTAATAGACCTTTAGCTGATTTTCTTCCAACATTGACCATCGCAGCAAAAAACCTCGCTACCGAAATGACGAATTATAATGTAGAAAGTAATGATTTGCATGGAGAGCTATCTATTACACAAGAGCATGTACAAAATAATCAAACAGTACGTGATATGTTAGGACAGCGAGGTATAAAACCAGAAGAGCTACCTGCTGCTGAAGATATTAAGAAATTAGAAAGGAAAGTATCTCGTGATGAAAAGAACATAGAGAAGGATTCTCAGAAATTGCCTAAGAATAGAGGATAATGATGTTTTCCGACCATTTTCGTGACCTCACGAAAATGGTCTATTCTAGTCGGTAATGGGTTTAAACTATTAATTATTAGTATTAGTTATCATTTTCGTGACCTCACGAAAATGATATTGGTCAATTAGTCTTAGGAACAAGATGTTGATTATCAGTATTGGTGATCATTTTCGTGGCCTCACGAAAATGGTCTATAAGAAAGTAGAAAGAAAATTGAACGAGTTAAGGTAACTTTTTAAGGAACAAGATAAAAACAATTTGAGGGATGAAGAAGTTTTTTCACATATTCATATTGTTACTAGTGCCTTATCTGTGTAGTTATGCACAGTCAGCAACTACTGATTGGGCAAAGATGGGGCTGAAAGGTAGGGTGAAATCGGTAGAAACATCATTCTATTTTACTATAGAGAAAGATGGAAAAATAACCAAGGGAGATCCTTTTTCTATGGGGTTTTATCCGTCTGAGAAAATAGAGCAGATGCACCTGATACAGAGAATGGGGGCTGTTGCCTTTTTTGCTGCCTTTTTGATAGATATTGTACCTTCGGTAATTACCTATAATTCCAATGGTTTTTTAGTAGAGAAACGTTTGTTCGACACTACATTGCACCAGAAGATAGTATATACTTATGATACGAAAAATCAGCTTATTGACAAATCAACTTTTGTACGAGACCAATTAGCTGTAAGAGATTCCTACAGATACAATACTGATGGAGAGAAAACAGAGGAGCTTCTCAATCAGATAGAAGGGGAAGGAGGCGTGACTTGCAAATATAGCTATAATGCTGATAGACAGCTTATAGAATGTAACTATATAGATGTAGATAAATTCCCAAGTGCTAAGGAAGTCTATACCTATAAGGACAAAAAGCTTGTCAGCAAAGATACTTACCGAAATGAGAAACTAAGTGCTCGTGCACTCTATCAGTACAATTCTGAAAATCAGCTGATATGTTCCTTGTTCCAAGGAGTGGGAAATGCGATATGGGATTCTAAATACATTTATGATAAGAATAAGAAACTAAGTGAGGAGTATATTGTAATAAATGGTAATGAGAAGAATGGTTTTTTGAATAAATTCTCTTCAGAGGGGCGCTTAATTGAGCATTTGACCTTTTCTTCTAACAAACTTAGTACTTTTCATTATACAAATGACAAACAAGGAAACTGGGTCAAGCTCATTAACTATGAACAGGGTGTACCTATTCTCTATGTAGAGCGAAAAATAGAGTATTTCAAATAAAATAACATGATAAAAGTAACCAGAGTAGAAAAACTATTGAAAGGATATCAATTCCCTACTAAATATTAAATGTATGGAAATTACCAATATAAATCAGTTAGACCTTATCCATGGTCTCTACACTTATGCAGACTATCTGTTGTGGAAGTTTGAGGAACGGGTGGAGCTACTTCGGGGACGGATCTTTAGAATGTCAGGGGCTTCAGTAGCGCATCAGCGGATCTCAAGAAAGCTCTCTACTCAGATAGATAACTACCTTGAAGGAAAGGTATGTGAGCTTTTTGTAGCCCCTTTTGATGTGGTTTTGACCTCTTCTGACAGAAAGGAGGACACAGTACTACAACCCGACTTGTGTGTTGTCTGTGATCCTGAGAAGCTCAAGGACGGTAAGCGCTGTAATGGAGCTCCCGAATGGGTGGTGGAGATCGTCTCGCCCAGCGATGCCGAGAAGGAACTCCGTAAGAAAATGGAGATTTACCAAGAGGCTCAAGTGTCTGAGTATTGGGTGATACGTCCTGAAGAAAAAGAATTGGATATATACCTACTTAGAGAGGGCAGGTATGTACCCCAGCTTCCGCTCTTTGCGGGTGATATAGTAGCCCCTGAGAAATTTCCTCAGTTACAAATTGATTTGACAACTATTTTTTAGGTCATGACATTTACAGAAGAACAAATCAAACAATTGGCGGATTCGCTTAATGTAGAGACAGTACGAGAGGTAATACACATTACCCTTTCAGTGGGTGAAAATCTGACTCTTACAGATAGTAAGTTGGGAGGGCTTCCCTATATACCTAAGGGGGGCACATTACCTACTACCTCTCAGGGCGAGCCACTCTTTATGTTGGCACAAATCAATTGTGAGCAACTGCCTGAAAATAGTCTATATCCTAAGAAAGGATTGTTGCAATTTTGGATAGCCAGCGATGAGTATTATGGTGTTGATTTTGAGAATCGTTGCCAGAATGATACCAAGAGGATATGCTATTTTCCAGAGATACAGGAAAGCCTTTCTATAGCATATATTAAGGAGCTTTATACAAAGATAAGTACCTCAAAGAGAGAAACAAATAATATTTTCACACAGGAAAATGCCCTTGAGCTTCCTTTTAATCCTAACCAAAGCTTAGCATTGGGCTTTGAAAAGTCAGTAGAAGGTATCTCTTATGCAGATGTACATTTTGACGATGAGATGCAGAAGATATGGGAAGCTGCTTTTTCGGAAGAATTTCCAGGATTATGGGGGTTACCAGAGGAAGTACTAAAAGTGTTTTACAAATATCTGTCTAATGGAGCGGGACATAAAATAGGAGGTTATCCTGATTTTGCCCAATATGATCCAAGAGAAGATGATAACTTTCACGATACATTATTACTGCAAATAGAATCCGAGTGGAATGAACAGTATTCGGTGATGTTTGGGGATGCAGGGGTAGCGAACTTCTTTATCAATAGAGAAGATTTAGCCCATTGTAAGTTTGACGATGTGTTATATAGTTGGGATTGTGGGTGATGTAGAGAATAGTTGTCAGTAGGAGTAAGGTTTCTAAAGACAGAGGGTGATGATAGGGAGAAAATAACTTACAAAATTTGAATAAGACATAGTATGATAAAAGTAACCAAAGTAGAAAAACTCTTTCCAAGTATAGAGGAAGTTTTTGAAGCACCTAAGGAGTGGTTTAAGTATGTTTTCTTTCCTTTATTGACAGTGGAAATAGAGAATGAACAACAGCAGAAAAGCAAAGCGCATTTTGTTTCCATGTATGCTTGTGGTTTGGCAGAGTATGAATCAGAACGTACAGACTGTAACTGGTTCTTTGTCCGTTTTGAGAAAGTAGGGGACAAATATCGTTTTGAAGGAGAGATGGATTGGTTGCCTAATTTTTCAGAACTGCCTCAGTGGTATCAAAATGCAAAGCAAGATTATGCTGCACACAAGGATCTTTACCTCAGTGGAGAGGAAAAACACAGTTATGACCCCTCACCCTATAAGGAGAGTTTAGAGAAATGGGAAGCAATCAGTGGGGATTATGCCACTTATATGAATACACTGCTAAGCTATTGGGTAACCCGTGATAAATACCAAGAAACGGGCAAGTTTGTCGCTGGTAATCACTACACACAAGGGTATAGCGGACACGAACGAGAGATATATGAGCTTACTCCTTACGATGAAGACGAAGAAGCTTATGAGGATTTAGACGAATATTTGGAATATCGGTTGGATACAGAATCCTATCTCTGTGAAGGATATAATATTTCTTTAGAAGATAAGGATTATTTGGGCTATGTAATAGGATATAACTATCTAGAACATAGTGCCGATACGATTTCTCTGTTTATCTCCCCTGACGAAAAAGAAGTGTATAACTGGTTTAGTTTCAGTTAAAAAAAATAAAAAAATATATGGAGCCTACTCAAGAACAAATTAAAGAATTAGTAGCTGCCCTTAACAAAGCTACCCTTAAGGAACTGATTACCATAGAAGCCCATAAGGTTGATAACCTTGCCCTTACCGATAGTAAGTTTGGTGGTTATCCTTATGTACCTAAGAATGGACATATCCCCAGAGATAGCGAAGGGAATCCATTCTTTATGGTGGCACAGATCAATTGTGAGCAGTTGCCTGAGAACAATATATATCCTAAGAAGGGATTGTTACAGTTTTGGATTATTGACGGTGACGACCTTTTTGGTATGGATTTGGAAAATCCTTGTAGTAATGCAGGCAAGCGTATACTCTATTTTCCTGAGCTTACCGAAAGTCTTTCCTTGGACGAGGTAAAACTCCAATATGTACTTACAGAGGAATACACTCCCATTACTCCTTATAAGGAAATAGCCTTGAGCTTTACCCGAAGAGAGGAAGGGATTACCCTATCTGATATCAATTTTGATCATCTTTTTACCAGTCTATGGAATGAGACTTTTTCAGATGAGATAGAAACGATATGGGATTTGCCCCAAGAGACCCGAGAACTTCTTGGCGATCTACTTCCTGAAGGAGCAGAACATCGCATAGGTGGTTATCCTTATTTCACTCAACAGGATCCTAGAGAGGAGGACTCACCATTTACCGAGCTACTTCTTCAGATGGACTCTGATGCTGACTATATTATGTGGGGAACCATGGGGGTGGCTAACTTCTTTATTCGCAAGGAGGATTTGAAAGAAAAGAATTTTGAAGAAGTGCTATATAATTGGGATTGCTAAAATTAAAGGTAGAAGGAATTGAGCTATGAATATCCTACAAACATCTATAATTAGCTCATTACTGCTGCTGTTCTCTCAGTGTCATACCTTTTCTTCTGACAAGCAGAACGAAGATAGTCATGAAGGTTATACCATAATATCAGAAGAGTTTAGCATAGTAGAAAGAGGAGGGAAGAGAGGTTTTATCAATAAAGATGGGAAGGTAGTAGTACCCATCATCTATGATTATGTGGAAGACTTTTCAGAAGGCTATGCAGCGGTGGGAATCAATGGTAAATATGGCTTTATCAATCGCTCAGGAAAGCTTGTTATTCCTTTGGAATATGATAATATAAGAGGGTTTGAGGGGGAGCTTGCTCCTGTTGCCAAACAAGGTAAATGGGGATATATAGATAAGAGTGGGGAGGAAGTGATTCCTTTACTATATGATGATTTCTATTGGTTTGGTGATAAATGGGTAACAAAAGTGGTACTGCAAGGCAAATATGGTCTTATAGATTATTATGGAAAGATTGTACTTCCTATTGAGTATGACCGTATTTTTGAGGATAAAATGTATTATGAAATAGAGAAGAATAATCTAAAAGGTGTAGTACTCTTTTCAGGAGAGATGTTGTTCCCCCCACAGTACACTTTCTTATACTTTACACATGGGGATTTTATAGCACAATACTATGACAAACAGCGACTTTTGAGTTTTGCTGGACAACCTCTTACACCTTGGTATGATGATATAGAACCCTTTTGTGAGGGGTTAGCTAAGGTAAAGTCCAAGGATAAGTATGGCTATATCAATCCTCATGGAAAGGTAGTATTTCCTATAGCCTACCAAGAGGCGAATAACTTTAATGAAGAGGGCAATACCTTGGTAAAATACAAAGGCAAATGGGGTATGATAGATACCCAAGGAAAGACAGTATTACCTTTTATATATGACGAGGGCTATTTGTATGAAAAAATCTCAACTGCTGATATGTCACACTATTATTGTGTAGTAGTTAAGGCAGGTCAATCCTATGATGTAAGTAAAGATGGGCAAATTTTGGGTAAAATACCATAAATAAAAGATTATCCCTATTAAGTATACAAATATTCAAAAATTTTTTGTATCTTTGCACAACTTAAAAAAGGGCTTAACTTAGGTACCTCTTAAGGAAGAATTTGTAAGTAAAAATAAGTATGTTATGGATGTAAAAGTTCGTTATTCCGATAAGGATTTGCAAGAGTTCAAGGCAATTATAGAGGAAAAATTGGAGAAAGCCCAAGTGGATTTGGAGTTCTTACGCAATGCTTATCTTAATGGAGCTGGTAATAGTGTAGATGATACTTCGCCTACCTTCAAAGCATTTGAGGAAGGTTCGGAGATGATGAGTAAGGAATCCAATATGGCGCAGGCTACTCGCTTGGAAAAGTTTATTCGTGATCTAAAAAATGCACTTATCCGTATAGAAAACAAAACTTATGGTGTATGCCGTGTAACAGGAAAACTCATAGATAAGGAGCGTCTTAAGGCAGTACCTCATGCTACCCTAAGCATAGAGGCTAAAAATATGCAATAATTTCTTTGATTATTTGTTGGTGAAAAAATCAAAAGGTAACTGATTATATCTTCAGTTACCTTTATTTTTTACTTTATGGGAAAAGGTTTCTCATGGATTTTATAGGTTTTATATAGCTGTGTAATCACAGTTATTCTTAGTTTTCTTTCTCTGAAATCGGTAGGGACTAAAAAATTATAAAGGAAAGCTCTTATATAAGAGAGCGAGAAAAAAATTAAAATAAATTTGTAAAATAAGAAAAAAACATATACTTTTGCACTGTATTTTTGTGGATAAAACCAAGCACCTATAAAAAACCATATAAGACTAATAAATAGATTTGTTTATGAAAGCACCAACTATCAAGCATGAGGATTATGCAGTAATAGCCGATTTTATTGCTGTAAGTTTTGAGAGAGATTTGACTTCTTTTTCGGAAATTTATAAAACAATGAATGCCGAATACTTAGAGAATTTCAAAAAGGCAATAAGCAAGTTAAAAAACAATGACTCTACCAATGCAATTGTTGTAAAACAGAAAGAGACCACTGCAAAATTATACAAACAGGCCGATGAACTCCGCCGAAGCATTACTTTCCTTAAGGATTATACCGAACGTTCTGGCTTAGATACTTCCTTGCTTAAGGTAATAGTTACCAAAATTAATGGAAGAAATATTGCTGGAGTAGTCAAGGCGGTACGTGATGCGATTCCTTATTATAGTGACAATATGGATAGAATCGCAGATATGCCAGAAGGTTTCTTGGAAAGAGTAGTAGAGCAGACCAAACAGCTCGATGCGCTTAATATACAACAAAATACCCTAATGAATGAGCGAAAGCACCATACCCAAGCTAATAAGGAGATGTATCAGCTCATTAAGAAATACATAGGAGATATAGCCAAGGCTGGAAAACTTATCTTCAGAGGACAAAAGAAAGAAGAAGAATATGTCATTAGTAAGATAGTGGCAAGAGCTAAAACAAGCAAACAGAATAGATTAGATACAGGTAAGGAAGATGTTCCTAACCCGTTGTATGAAGATTAGTTAAGTCATATTTTATGGTAATAATAGTTCAATGCTCTTTGGGTGTTGAACTATTGTTTCTTTTATTCATAGCGAATAAGTTCTGGCATATTGTAGTTAAAGTAAGGGAGCTTGAAATCGGTATTGCTGATACTAGTGAATTTCTGGATATGGTTGCCTACCCCTGGAACACGTGGTATATATACGAAAGAAAATTGGAAATTACCTAAAGGGATATAGTCATTGGTGATATAGAACCCTATACCTACCTTAGTGAGTACTTGGTCCTTCATTAGGTTGCGATTGTCATTACCTATAAAACCTATATCCCCCATAAGGAAAGGACTCACACGGAATCCCCATAGGGAGAAAGGTGAATAGGATTGGGTTTGTAGGGTCAGGATAGACTTGTGTATTCCTGTGAGAGTGGGACTGTTGAAGCCTATAATTCCTGTGGAACCATTCAAGTTGATTCTGTCCTTTATAAAATCCTTACGGGAAAGCCCTACTACGGAACGCCATTTGACAAATTGCCTAAAATGCCAATTTCCGATAGCAAACAAAGGAGAGAAATAGGTAAATTCCCATCGCAGTGTTGCCTGCTTATTGCGCTCTTGGGTGAGGAAACTACCCAATTGTATATCCCCTGAGAAATACCCAAAGGAAAGATAGTCCCCATAGCGCAATCGCCCGCCTAAATAAGGGGTTCTATGGCCGATATTCTCTTGAAATCCGCCAATAAGTGCTATGCTTTTCCCTATGGGAATATCTTCTATATCCTTATGCCTGAAAATGTATCTATCCTGCTCATAACCTATATAATTCACCCCAAAGGAAGCTAAATAAGTATTCTTATCCGAATAGAACTCTTCAGGATCGAGGAAGGCATCGGGCTTTTTTTGATAATTTATTTGGTAATAGCGCAAAGAAAGGACCATATTGGTTACCCGATTGGCAGGGGTATGTCGCTTGAGGATAGGGAAGGAGACACTACCCCATACATTTTTTCCATTGATTTTGAAATCTTGTTGGTATATGGAGTCATTTTTAGGGATACCATCCTCAAAAGTACGTTGATAAGCATAGGCTCCTGCCGCCCAACGGGTATAGAGGGAGTAGTAAGGACGGGTAAGCTCCCCATATTTGTAGTAATATTTGTCAAAATCCATAGAGTAACCTACCGATGTGGTGAGTGTAGTAGCATATAGGTTAGGAATCTCATAGTCAAAACCGAAGCTAGGGCGAGTTTTTCCACGGATTTCTTGGCTATACCTACCAGAGATTTGATGTCCCAATCCTAAGAAATTCCTTTCAAAGACCCGTACTGTACCTTCGCTTAGTGACCCCATAGCATCGGCATATAGGCTCCAGCTATCTAGGACATTGACCTTTATATCTACTGAATCCGCACTCTGGGTAGCCACAGGCTGTATGCTTACCCTACGGATATGGTATTGACTACGCAAAACACGAGCTGATTCCTTTATTTTAATGGAATCTAAGGGTGTATAAGGCTCAAAGAGCAATAGACGTCTGACTACTTTGCTTTTTGTTTTGTTATGGATACGATTACCCAAGCGCTCCCATTTATTAGGTTGTTGAGTGCTATCTTGCTCATCAAAGCCCAAGGGGTCGTAGGTGGTAATCTCAATATGCCGTATGATTTTTCCTTGGAAAGCGACCCAGCGGGAGGGTTCTTTTTTGGGAGGCGAGGGAGGGGTAGCAGGAACTGACTCTCCAGAGGTGAAAAGTAGGTCATGAAGCCGACGACCAATTTTGCTTTTCTGTGATTTACGTTCTATTTTTCGGTAGAGAGAATCCTCTTTTATCCTTATAGAGTCATTTAGGATGCGTTTGGTACGCAAGGTATCCTGCGCCAGTGTAAACTGACACCCTAAAAAGGCTATAAAGACTATAAAAAAGGACAGTTTTCTCAAAAAATGTATAGTAATTTGTGTTTTTATTATAGAATAAAATTTTCGTGCCTACAGAACTTAGTTGTAATATGAGGTAAAGTAAATGGAGGTAATATATCCGTTAGGTACTCCATAGTCAAACTCGTGTAGGTCAATTTATACAAAAGCCCTTTCACAAAGGAAAGGGCTTAACTATTTTAAAGTGCCGATAACAGTTCTTGTCTGTAAGGACACTGTGATCCATTCACGAGGCAAAGTTACAAAATTCTTTTTGTCTTTACAAAGAATATTTCATTTTTTCTTTAATAATGTCTATAAGGTCTTTATTATTAGTATATTTGAGTATTAAATCATCTATTTCTTTTTTCATGTCATTTGCTCTATTGTTAGAAATCTTAGTCAAAAAGTAATGAATTACTTTGATAATAGCATTGAGATGGTTTCTTTCAGATGGCAGAATCTTACATATTTTTGTGTTTTTGATAGTCTCTTCACTTCTGAAATCAAAAATAACTCTTGTATGAGAACATGCATTACGAATATCAACAATAGCTTTTAGATAATTATCAAAAATATCTATTCTATTGATTCCATATACTTCAATAATTTTCATTTTAACGCTATCGTCTTTTATAGCATTGAAAATTTTTCGAATACTCCCTAAAGTTACAAATTCTAGAGTTTTCCAAGCAGGAGCATAAGGTACTTCATACCTTGTATGGTGATTTTGTATTATGGTATTATTTTTACGGATATCTTTGTAGATTTTTTTGAATGTTTTTACAAATTCTCTATCCATAATATTAGTATCTGCAAACCAAATAGGGTTTTCACTATAGTGGTTTGAAACAATATAGGTAATTTGAGTTCGCAAATTCACTTCTATCCTACTTAAGACCTTAGTAAGTAAATGTCTTAAGTCCATATCAAAATAATATAAGTCTACAGCTGTTGAAAATTGTGTTCCCTCTTTAAAAACATGTCTTATTTTATCTTCTTGGAAATAATACCAATAGAAACCTAAGCGATAATATCCTATATCTTTTAAAATTTCTTTTGCTTTATCTTCATTTTGGATAATTAACCCTCTTGTTTTTAAAGTCATAATTTGTTCCTCTATAGATATTGCTTTATCTCCCATGTAAAAAATATGTTTTTCTGGTTCAGAGCTACTATCCTTGCATTTTTTCACCAAACGCCAAATCGCCTGCATCACCTAAGCCTGGGACGATATAACTATTTTCATTCAGGTGATCATCTATGGTGGCAATCCATAAGTGGGCATTTTCTGGGAAATGTTGGCTGACGTACTCCAATCCTTGTTTGGAGCCAATGACTGCAAAAAGATGTATTTCCTTAGGAGTGCCTAGCGGTTGGAGAGAGTTATATACATTGACAAACGAACGTCCTGTGGCCAGCATAGGGTCGGCCAAGATAAGGATGTTGTCCTGAAGGGAGGGAGAGGCTAAGTATTCGACCAAAATCTCAAACTCGGAAGGGGAGGTATGTTTGCGGTAGGCGGAGATAAAGGCATTGTCCGCTTTGTCAAAGAAATTCAATATACCTTGGTGCAGTGCCAGTCCTGCGCGAAGGATAGAACATACTACAATCTTATCCTGTATCAAGGGAATGTCCTTTTCCCCCAAGGGGGTGGTAATTCGCTGTACTTGGTAGGGGAGCGTCTTGCTCATCTCATAGCTCAAGAGTTCCCCTATACGCTCTAAATTCTTCCTGAAGCGCATTCTATCCTGTTGGATATCAACATTTCTAAGTTCTGCCACAAACTCCAAAAACAAGGAAGGGACTTGGTCAAAAGAGTGAATGATCATTTGTTTAAAAATAAATTTTTTTATTACGCAAAATAACGATATTTTTGCAAATAAAACAAGGAATATGTTTAGTAAATTAGCCTATGACATTTTTTGGGAGAGTATCCTACGCTATCATATAGCCGATGATGTGAATCAACCCTTTGAAAATCCGTACGATAGCAAGACTATTGAGCATCTATTGTATCGTAAAAATTGGATAGATACCGTACAATGGCACTACGAGGATATCATTCGCGATCCTGACATTGACCCCAAGGAAGCGCTCCTACTCAAGCGAAAAATAGATGCATCCAACCAAGACCGTACCGATACTGTGGAGTATATAGACAGCTATTTCCTACACCAATATAAAGACGTAACCCCACAGGCAGGAGCAACCATTAATACCGAGAGTCCTGCATGGGCAGTAGATAGGCTTTCTATCTTAGCCCTAAAGATTTATCATATGCAGCAGGAGACCGAACGTACGGATGCTACTGCCGAACATATTGCTAAGTGCCGAGAGAAGCTCCAAGTACTCCTCCAGCAGCGAGAAGACCTCTCTTTTGCCCTTGACCAGCTCTTGGACGACATCGCTGCAGGGCGAAAATATATGAAGGTATACAAACAAATGAAGATGTATAACGATGAGGAACTGAATCCAATTTTGAGGAAATGAGGCAATGAGTCGATTGGCTGATTTGTCAATTTGCCAATGAGTTGATTTGCTGATTTGCCAATGAGCTGATGAGTTGATTTGCTGATTTGTCGATTTCTTAATGAGTTGATATGAGTATGTAGCTTATATCAACTAAAAAATGATTGAAAATGGATAGTTCATTTCTGCAAAAAGTAACCCATATTGTTACTTTTTGCAGAAATGAACTATTTTAAAGAAAAGGGAAATAGGAGAAATATATAGAATTAAATCTTTTCTATAAGAGTAGTTTTAATCTTTTGCCAAGCCTCAATTGCATTATAGTCTATATTAGGACGTATGATGGCAACCATATCTGAAAGAAATTCATGGTCTTTCATTTTTTCTTCCATATTAGCGAGGAATTGTTTGTAGGTAGGAGGTTGTTCTACGACAAAAGACATATATTTATGATAACATTCAAGCACTTTAGAGGGGTCTATATCATTATGTACTATTGCCCAATAAAGATCAAATAAATCTCGTCCCTTTCTACGTTGGTATAAAGCCCTTAATTTTGTTCCTAACAATTCCTCTAATTCATAGCTAATGAGATTGCATTCCCCAGAATACCAAGTATTAGAAACCTTAAAAGGGATTGGCTTGAGACCTAAAATATTGAAATGTTCACGAGTGTTTATTTCTATTTTTAGCCTCATATTAATCACTGGAGGAAACTCAGATTCAAAACGGTAGATGATAGTGTTATTGTGTATATGTTGCTTGACTATTCGCTTAGTTCCTAGGAAAGAGAGGCAATCTCGTATTTCTTTGAGTATAGGATGTATGGGGGCTGATTCTATTTGTACTAAATCAATATCTTCCGAATAGCGAGCCTGTGGTTGTATATATAACTTATGTAAAGCAGTCCCCCCACGAAAGGCTAATGTTTTACTAAGCAATGGAGAGGAAAACATTTCTACAAGAGCACGACTAATGACTAAATCTTGCTCAACCTGAGCATCATTGGTCCAAGGGGCAATAGATTTCCATTCTAGGATATATCGTTGTGGTATCATATATCTATTTCTATTTTTTCATTTGGAATAATTTTCCACTTATCAGTTAAAGAACCATTTTTTTGAGTGGATAGAGAAAGGTATTGTGGGTATATATTTCGTTTTGAAAGGACAGCAAACAAACACTTGGCTATATCCTCTCTGCCAAGCAAATCATCGAGAATATAACCTACTCTCTGGACCACTGAAGTAGGATAGAAGTCAGCTATTTTCTTTAAAGTATTTTTATTGACCACTTCAGATAGTTCGTCAATGATACCAATAACTCTGCCTAATCCAAAATCCTGTAAGTTCTCTACAAGGTCAAGTATAGTGGCCTCAGCTGTAGATACATTTACATATCCTGTACGTGTTTTAAGTTGTGTAATACAGGAGGTGTCCCAGCCATTTTTTATAGTAAAAGAGATATGGATTTTTTCTTTCTTTATATCCCTGATAAAAGGCATAGTAGTGGTAACGAAAAATTGCATAGGCTGTTGATGAGCAGCGCCATGGAGAGCTGCCGCAGATAACAGAGATACATAATAATTTCGTTGTAAATACTTCATAAGATCATCAATATACATGATGTAAGGGATATTTTTTTGTATAGAAAATTCAGGAGTGATAATCACATAAAATCCCCTTCTGATAAGAAGAATTTTTCCTTTAGTTATTAAGCGAGATAGAGAGACTTGTGCTATTTTTCTATCATAACCACTTTTTTCTATTACTTCGTCTAAGGTAAATGAAATTCTTCCCACAGAAAGTACCTGATTGATAAAATCAATATAAGAAAATCCTCTTTCTGCCATGTCTTACTGATATTCCACTTCTGCAAAAGGTAACTATATAGGTTACTTTTTGCAGAAATGAACTTTTTGTTTAATTGGTCACAAAGATACTTGTTTTCAATGAAATATACAAATTTTTGTAGGGAAATATTTTATACGACTGAAATACTATTTTAAACAAGTAAACTTTAACAAAAAATAAATATTATCCGGTCACAGTTTGACCAGTAAGGGTTGTAATTTTGTCCCAGATAAAAACAATGTATTATGTATATGGCATAAATGCTATTCCCTTGAGATAAGTAGAGTTATATTGTTACCAAAACCTTTCTTAATAACCCAGCGGCATATTTCAGAGAGGAGGGCTTATAGATATAAAAAATCTGATTGTTTAAAAAGAATTTAATTTGCATAGATAAAAATTGCTATGATAATGTTTGGGTATTTCAGGAAATAATATTACTTTTGTCGCATATTACAGAAGAGTGAAGTAATAACTAACATATAAAATACTTAGAGCTTCGGCTTTTATTCCTATACTGAAAAATCTGGTAAATTTTAAAGACACAGGAATAAGCAGACGAATAGCTCACGCACATAAGCGTGGGCTGTTTCGTGCTTATTTGTGTCGTGGATATACCAGATTCCTTCAGTATAAATAAGCAATTAAAGAAACAGTCCCGTTTTTTTATTGCTGTTTGGAATAGAGAGAAAAAAATTCCTTTATCAAAATGGCAAATGAACGACTCACAGAAGAAATTGTAAGAACACACTTCAAGAAAGATCCTTTCTACATTCCTAAAAACCCTAATTCTATAAAAATAGAAGAACAAAAATCTACAAATAAGCAGGTTATAGAATTGCTTAAAGGTAAGAGTAAAGGTGGAAAGGGTAATGGTTATCCAGATTTCTTTATATCTTTTCCAACAAATAGTAATTATCTTATTGTTATTGAATGTAAACCTAAAGTAAGTAAACATCGCTCAGTTGAGCTTAATAAGGCTAAAGATTATGCTGTGGATGGAGCACTACATTATGCAAAAGCATTATCTAAAGATTTCAATGTAGTAGCTATAGCCGTGAGTGGAGAAACAGAAGCCGAGTTACAAGTATCTCACTTTTATTGGAAGAAAGAAAATGAAACATATACAGAACTTACAGATACTAAATTACTAGGTATAGATGATTATATACAGCTCTTTGAAGATCAGTTTTTCATTCAGAGTTTCTATACTCAAGATATTGCTTTTAAAGCTAGATATTTGAATGAGGAGTTTCAGGCTTATACAATTCCTGAATACAAGCGTTGTACAATGATAACAGCAATGTTATTGGCACTGATTAATGATAATTTTAAAGTTAAATACCCTAATAGTGATAATATTACAAATTTGGGAGGATTAATGTTGTCAGCTATCAATACAGTTTTTGAGGTAGAAAAAGATATTGTTCGTAGTAAGACAGTTCTTTTACGAGAATTTGAAAATATCCTTAATGAACCTCTTTTTGTACAAACTACAATAAAACATAAAGAAGAAAAGCATCCACGTAGTACTCTCGAGGTTGCTAAAGAATTTATTTCTTATTTAGAAAAGAATGTTCTTCCATTAGTGAATCATTCAGATATAGCATATGATGTATTAGGAAGATTTTATATTGAGTTTATTCGATATGCAGGAAGTGAACAAAAATCAGGATTAGTGCTTACTCCTCCTCATATAACGGAATTATTTTGTGATTTAGTAGCTCTGAAAATAAATGATATTATTTATGACCCTTGTTGTGGAACAGGAGGTTTTTTAGTATCAGGAATGCAACGTCTTTTCAAGATGGCTGGGAGTGATATAGCTCAAAAAGAGTATATCCGAAAAAGTCAAATATGTGGGTGTGAATTACGTTCTGATATGTTTACATATGCTTGTGCAAGTATGCGCTTCCGAGGAGATGGAAAATCAAATATATATAATGGAAGTTGTTTTATAAATGGCCAAAGTATAGCTGATAATCATAAACCAACTGTAGCCTTTCTTAATCCTCCTTATGATGTAGGTAATGCCCAGCAAATGCGGTTTGTAGAACATGCTCTTTCAATACTTGATCCTAAAGCAGATGGGCGTGTGGTAGCTATTGTACAAATGAGTTGTGCTATAAAGAATGAAAAAGAATTGATAGCTGTTAAAAAAAATATATTAGCAAAACACCATTTGAAGGCTGTACTTTCCATGCCTGATGATTTATTTTATCCTGTAGGTGTAGTTACTTGCATAATGGTATTTGAAGCTAATAGACCTAATGAGGGACGTAAAACATGGTTTGGATACTTCAAAGATGATGGTTTTGAAAAACGGAAAAACTGGGGACGTATAGATGCACGAAATCGTTATACAAATATAAAGAAGCGTTGGCTTTCAGCTTATCATAATTTTGATGAAATAGCAGGTCTTTCAGTAAGAAAAGAGATAAAGGCAGAAGATGAATGGTGTGTAGAAGCCTATATGGAGACAGACTATAGCACTCTTACTGATGAAGATTTTATAAGAAAAATGCGAAGTTATGTTTCTTTTTTAGTGGATCAAAGCAATACTTCTGAAATATTTAATTTTACAAATACATCTTTTTCAGATAATAAAGTTTCATTGGATGATAGAGAATGGGCATGGTTTGATTATAGTGAAATTTTTGATATTAAAGGCTCTAAAACAACTCCTCTAATTGTATTAGAAGAATATGGAAAAGGAGTATATCCATATGTTACAACACAGGCAGTAAATAATGGAATAGAAGATTATTTTAACTATTATACTGAGGAGGGAAATGTGTTTACAATAGATAGTGCAGTATTAGGATTTTGTGCCTATCAAAAACTTAATTTTTCAGCTTCAGATCATGTAGAGAAACTTGTGCCAAGATTTGAAGGTTGTAATATTTATATAGCAATTTTTATAACAACTCTCATAAATAGGGAGCAATATCGTTATAACTATGGAAGAAAATGTAGTCAGAAAAAATTAAAAATTTCAAAGATCAAACTTCCTATAAAAAAAACAAGTTCAGAAAAGATTTATCCTGATTGGCAATTTATGGAAGATTATATCAAAGGATTACCTTATTCCGCGAGTTTATAAAAATCCTGCAAGAGGCATAATAAAAATATATTTTCTAAATTATTAGGGTGTAATTGATAATTAATTTCTATCTTTGCACCCTATTACTATTAGTATGAATTTATTTGAAACATTGGGGCTAAGCGCACCCCTACTCGAAGCGATTGATGACTTAGGCTTCGAGCGTCCGTCTGAGGTACAACAAGCCGCTATCCCTGTATTGCTCGAAGCGCCTACCGATATGGTAGCATTGGCACAAACAGGAACAGGAAAAACCGCTGCTTTTGGTTTTCCACTTCTTCAACTGATTGATCCCACCCAGCGTATTACTCAAGGACTTATCTTGGCACCTACTCGTGAGCTATGTTTGCAAATTGCATCCGAGCTCAAGCAGTATGCTAAGTATATGCCACAGGTGCATATTGTAGCTATCTATGGGGGGGCAAGTATAGAGGAACAAGCCCGTAGCCTTAAGAAGGGGGCGCATATTGTCGTGGCGACTCCTGGTCGTATGCAGGATATGATGCGCCGCGAACTGGTTTCTATTGCTCATATCAGCTATTGTGTACTCGATGAGGCGGATGAAATGCTCAATATGGGTTTCTATGAGGATATCCGTTCTATATTATCCGAAACACCCGATGAAAAAAATACTTGGCTCTTCTCGGCTACAATGCCTGCAGAGGTGGCTAAAATCGCCAAAGAGTTCATGTATAAGCCCAAGGAGATTACCATAGGGCATAAGAACCAAGCCTCCAACAACGTACTTCACGAATGCTATATTGTTAATGGACGTCAGCGCTATGAGGCTCTCAAGCGTTTGGCCGATGCCAATCCATCTATTTTCTCTGTAGTCTTCTGCCGTACCAAGCGTGATACCCAAGCGGTAGCCGAAAAGCTGATAGAGGACGGTTACAATGCGGCTGCCCTCCACGGTGACCTAAGCCAAAACCAACGCGACCTTGTGATGAAGGGTTTCCGTGCTAAGCAAATCCAAATGCTCGTGGCTACCGATGTGGCTGCTCGTGGGATAGATGTAGATGATATTACCCATGTGATTCACTACCAACTCCCTGACGAGATAGAGACCTACACCCACCGCAGTGGTCGTACGGGGCGTGCAGGTAAGTCGGGTGTTTCGATGGTGATCCTTACCAAGAGTGAGGCCAAGCGTATCAAGACGATTGAGAAGATCATCCAAAAGACTTTTGAGTACAAGTCTATCCCCAGTGGGATGGAAATCTGTGAGATACAGCTCTATCATTTGGCCAATACGATTAAGGATACCCAAGTGAATCCGGCAGTGAATGAATACCTTCCAGCTATTTACGATGTACTAAGCGGTCTGAATCGTGAGGAACTTATTCAGCGTATGGTGGCGGTGGAGTTCAACCGTTTTTACAACTATTACAGCAAGTCCAAAGACCTCAATGCAGAAACCACCGAAGGCAAGTCTTTCTCTACCGAGGGAGAGACCCGTTACTTTATCAATATAGGGGAGCGCGATGGTTATGACTGGCGTTTGCTCAAGGATTTTCTTAGAGAGAACATTGGTTTGGGCAAGAACGATATCTTCAAGGTAGATGTAAAGGATACTTTTTCCTTCTTCAATACTGAAGCGGAGATGACCCAGTTGGTATTGGACACTTTTGCTGATTTCACGATGGACAACCGTTCTATTCATATAGAAATCTCCCAACAAAAATCTTCTGGAGACAAAGGAAAGAAAGACAAAAGAGATAGAAAGGAAAGAAGAGATCGCAAGCCTTCCGAAAGAAGAGATAAGAAAGGAGCACCTAAACGCAAAGACGCCTCCGATACCTTTTCTAAGAAGCGGAAAAAGAGAAAATAGTGGCTAATTGTCAATTATTAATTGTTAATTGTTAATGACTCAAGTTTCATAACCCCTATTAGCATTGATAATTAACAATTGACAATTGTTATTTTTTTTCTTATATTTGGGGCTGATTTTGAAGTTGAGTAGTTGTATTTTTAATTTGCTGAAAACAAGTGTTTTATGAAAAACAGTTTTCTTTTTTTTCTACTATTCTTGTCCTTTGCCGCTTGGGCACAGGAGGAAACCATTATGCGGGGAAATGTCTTCAATACCAAGACTAATTTACCTTTGGATAATGTGAATATATTGAATATCAATCAAGTAAAAGGAGCTATCACCAATGCAAAGGGGGATTTTGCTATCCGTGCGGCGGTGAATGATACCTTACACTTTTCTTATTTGGGTTTTAAGTCTATCAAGGTGAAAGTAACTCAAGATATGATTCGCTTTCCTGGTACACGTATCGGGCTTACAGAATTGGCTTATGCCTTGGAGGAGGTGGTCATCTCACCCTATCGCCTGACAGGTTATTTGGCTATAGATGCTAAATATATGCCTATCAATACCAATAAGCAGTATAGTATTTCAGGATTGGACTTAGGCTATGAACCTCGTACAGGAGCCCCTTCAACGGCTGGAAAAGTATTGGAAGCCATAGGAAATCCAGTAGGAACTATTTATAAGCTTTTCAGTAGTAGAGAAAAGGATCTTAGAAAACTCAAGAAGATGAAACAGAGTGATGAGATTCGCTCCATGCTCAATAGTAAATATGACAGAGAGAGTCTTAGTGAGATCTTAGGAATAGACAAGGATAAATTGGAGGATTTGCTCCGCCAT
The DNA here is from genome assembly GCF_938029845.1 of uncultured Capnocytophaga sp. GTDB lineage: Bacteria > Bacteroidota > Bacteroidia > Flavobacteriales > Flavobacteriaceae > Capnocytophaga. The sequence continues at coordinate 311 of NZ_CALHGG010000091.1, read as the reverse complement.
TGTAACTATTCTAAGGACTTTATCAAGAACTCCAATGACCTACAATTCTTAGATGCCCTTACCCAATGCTATGAGGAGTACAAACTTCTAAATAAGTAAAAAGTAAAAGATAAAAAGTAAAAGAGGATAAAGGACTTTAGCTAATCCTTAGGTCTATAACCCTAAATTTCCATAGCCTTTGCCCTCAATTTCTATACTCCTATACTCCTTAAAAAGTTACGAGTGACAAATGACTAGTGACTAATACTTTATAAACTTAAACCCCTATTATAGATGAAAAAAATTTTTAAAATCATTGGAATTATTTTTGT
>NZ_CALHGG010000090.1 GCF_938029845.1 uncultured Capnocytophaga sp. | reverse complement strand
TCTTTTTCAACGAATTTATTCCCCCTCTCGGAGGGGGTAAGGGGGAGGTTTATTTGCAATACACTGATTATTAATTAGTTATAAATTTAATTATAACCTAAAAATGACTTGTGAAACTTAAATAATCTAATATTTGTCAAACAATTTTTCAGAGGTCAGTTGTAGGGGGCTACAACAAGGGCAAAGAGGTAGAAGAGGACGTCAGGGACAGCGGTATAGAGGGCGAACGCAGTAGATTATAAAATAAGCCGATGGGTCAAGGAACCTTAAATCGGCTCATTGACCCATCAGCTCATTGACTCATCAACTCATTAATTCTGTACCATATTCGGATTGGCTTCTATCTCGCTAATAGGAATCTGATACACCCAACGCCTGTCTCCTGCAGGAACATCTATGGCATAAACATGGTTGCTGCCTGTTTGGGTTCTGTTGGCGCCTAATCCCCAACGCTTGAAGTCAAAGAAAGAGCTGCCTTCTCCCCAAAGCTCTATACGGCGTTGCCAACGTACTTCCTCACGCAAAGCGGCTTGGTCTGTAGCCGTAGGGGTATAGGAAGGATCACGGAAGTTCTGCATGAAATAGGTTAAGGTGTTTTGAGCACGGGAGAGCTCTCTTTTCTCCACTAAGGCCTCTATATAGAGCAGTAGTGGATCTTCCAAACGTAGGAAACAATAATCTCCTAAGAAGCGGGTATCAGTAACATATTTTAGGTTGGCATAATCAGGCAACTGTGGGTATCTACGGGCTATCGTAGGTGTTTCGGTGCGGTTTATATAGAGGTTGCGACGTACATCACTAGGGGCTATATGGGCATAGAGCAGACTATAAATGCTCTTGAAGGCGCCTCCTCCTGCATAGCTTATAGGGTTGGTGTTGTCTATATTGGAATAGAAGGAATTCCAGTGAGTGGTAGTCTCCTGAGTAATGTCATACGCCCAAAGCCAAGAGGGGGAGGAGATATCCCACTTGGCTGCTTGTACCTCTGCCATGGAGCTAAAAGTAAAATAAGGGCTATTGAGTACTATACGGGTATAGGTAATCACCTTATCCCATTGCTCAAGATGGGCATATACCTTCGCTAGGTAGGTAGCAGCGACTGCCTTATCTACATCGGTTTTGGTTTCAGTAACTACAAAACGGGCATCATCTACTACCGAAAAATCGGCTAAGAGCTGCTCATATACGGCTGCTACCGTAGCACGAGGAAGTTTGGCATCGGTAGGGCGTAGCACTAGGGGAACTCCTAGGTCATTCTCATGTCCCTTATAGGAATGTTGGTAGAGGTTGATCAGGTAGTAATAGTAGATACCTCGTAGGGATTTCAGTTCCGCATATTTCTGATACAATACCGCTTGGGAAGGTGCTTCAGGGAAATATTCGGTAAGTACAGCATTGATAGAGCTGATTTGCTTATAGAGGAAATTCCATAAAAAGGCCGTACGGGCATATTCAGCACGCCACATATCAAAGTTGTAGTCAAAACCAAACCAGCTGTAGGATTGTTGTACCATATCCAGCCCTGAGAGGTCTGTGGCTAGGTGAATGGCCTTCAGTCCAAAGGTCTCCCCGCTATTGGATTGAGAACGTATATTGTTGTTATAGATACCATTAAGCTCTACTTGCAGGAGGTTGGCTTTGGTTTCTACTCCTTTCATGAGTTCCTTTTTTCGTTCTTCAGTAAGGAAGCCATCTACTTTAGGGTCAAATTCGCTTTTAGAACAGGCACTGATAAGCAGCCCTAAAAGGAATAATGGGAGGTATAGATTATTTTTCTTCATGGTGCATCGGATTAAAAGTTAAGATTGAGTCCCATAGAAACAGTACGTATAGGACTATATACAGCGGAGCTATTCACCCCTGAGAGGCTCGAACGAGGGTCTAATCCCTTGCGTTTGCTCCACAGATATACGTTCTCAGCGGTGATATAATAGCGGAGCTTATTTAGGTGTAGCTTTTGGCAAACCTCTTCGGGTAGGCTATAACCTACACTGATGTTTCTTAGGGACAGATAGGAAGCATCTGTTAAGAAACGGTCGGAGGAGCTCAGTAGCTTTTGGTTAGCAAACTCCAAGCGTGGCACATCGGTATGAGGGTTTTCAGGGCTCCAGCGTGCGCGCATATCGGTATGCCATCCTCTACCTAACTGTCCTGAGTGCATAAGCCCTGCGTACTGATAGTCGTAGAACTTGCCGCCAAGCTGGTAGGCGAACTGTAAGGAGAGGTCGAAGTTATACAGCCTAAGGTTGCTACCGAAACCTCCTTGTAAGTCAGGAATGGAGGAACCAACGAAGGTACGACTGTTTTCCATTTCGTAGGCAGCACTGCCTTTTACCTCATAAGCACCTGTGGCTGGGTTCTTGATATAGAATTGGGCATCTCCATTGTCAGGATTAACCCCTGCCCAGCGTACCATATAGAAATCATAGATGCTACCGCCTTCTTTTAGGATTTGGGAACCTCCTCTAGAGACGCCTTTTTCTCTGAGTTCTTCAGGAAGCTTGGTGATGGTGTTTTTGTAATATAATCCATTGAAAGACACAGACCAAGAGAAGTGCTCACGCTTTATTGGGTTTAGGTGAATGACAAAGTCAATCCCTTTGTTTTCCATGTCAGCTACATTTCTTGGTTCGGAGCTAAAGCCTGTGGAGGAGGGTAAGGGCATATTGAAGAGCAAGTTCTTGGTTTTCTTGACAAAGTAATCTGCCTCTACCGTAAGGAGGTGATTCCATAGGGTAGCCTCAATTCCTGTATTGAAGTTACCACTCTCCTCCCAAGTGATGTTGCGATTACCTTTGTAGCGTGCTTGCAGTCCGGCAGTGCTACCATCGGAGGTAACCTCATATAGGGTCATATAGGGTACTAAGGAGCGACCTCCATCGGGCAGATAGAGTTCATCATTTCCTTGTATTCCATAGCTGGCTTTTACCTTTAGGCTATTGATAAAAGTAGCTTTTTTAATAAAGTCTTCCTGACTGATTAGCCAAGAACCTCCCACTGACCAGAACGTACCCCAACGATGTTCGGGCGCAAATACCGAAGAAGCATCACGACGTAGGCTACTGGAGAGGAAGTATTTTTGTTTGTAGTTGGCATTTATCTGCCCAAAGTATCCTTCTATGAAATAGTGGCTTGTATAGGAGTCCAAAGCCGCTAAAACGGAGGCGTTGGAGAACTCACTATTGCTAGGATCTACAAAATTGCGCTTAGCACCTGTCATAGCTCCCGAACGTGCCTTGTGGGACTCATGACCCAAAAGGGCTTCTAGGTGGTAGTCCTTCCAAGTATTTTGGTATCTGAGTAGCTGATTGAAGGTCATTACCACAACATCGGAGCGGGATTTAGTGGCATTCCCTCCATATACTTTTCCTTCGCCAGCCAAGGGGGTGGTGAAGTTATTGGATTGGTAGAAGTTGCCATATACATTCCCTGTGGTGGAGAATTGTACATTCTTTAGCAGCTTGGCGTCTAGGGATATGGATTGATTAAGGTAATAATCCCTCGTCAGGTCTATGTTTTCCCTCTGAGTACCAAGGGGATTGGCATTGTCATTATACTTACGAGTGGCTCCATAGTCATAACTGCTTAGCACCCTACCCAAGGCGTCATGTTCGTATATAGGGTAGATAGGAGCTATGTTACGTGTCCAAGAGAAAGGATTGGAATAGCTGATGGAGGTAGCTCCCTGCTTCTCGGTATAGGTAAGCATGGAGGTAGTATGTACTTTCAGCCATGGGGTAATCTCTCCTTTGTAGGAAAAGCGAGAGGCATATCGGTTGAAATAGGAGTTGAGGTTATACCCCTCATCGCTTAAGTAACCGAGTGAGAAATAAAAGTTATTGATCTCAGAGCCTTTCGTTAGGCTAAGGTTGTGTTCCTTGCGTACCCCTGGTCTGAAAAGCGCCTTTTCCCATTGGTTGAAGGTGGCGACATCGGAGTACTTTATCTGAGCATTAGGGTTGAGCTTTCCATTGGCTAAAACAACCTCTTGGTCAGGTACATTGTATATGTTGTACCCTCTCCCTACATTGGGGATTAGCTGCTGGCTTGCCCAAGAGCGAGCGGTGGCTTCGGGTTGGTTTTGTCCAAATCGGCTTTGATTATAGAGGGCATGCCATAGGGTTTCGTAGTATTCAGAGGGGGAACTCATAAGGTCATACTCAGGTACCCCGCGATAGTTGAACCCTATACGGCTGTCGTACTGAACGGAGAGCTGGCCTCGTGCGCCACTCTTGGTAGTGATGATAATCACCCCATTGGCACCTCGTGCCCCATAGAGCGCTGCTGCCGATGCGTCCTTGAGGATATTGATACTCTCCACATCACTGTTGTTGATAGCATTGAGACTCCCTTCGTAAGGCACGCCGTCCAAGATAACTAGGGGGTTGCTGGAGGCATTGATAGAGCCAATACCTCGTATACGTACAGAGGCACTTGACCCTGGTTGCCCTGAACCAGTGGAGATCTGTACCCCCGCAACGGCTCCTTCTAGGGCTTTTACAACATTGTTGGTCTGTGCGCCTTTGATGGTTTCCTCTTTGACAGTGGTCATGGAACCTGTGAATGATTTTTTGTCGGTAGCTCCATAGGCGACAGCGACCACTTCGGTACCTGTGAGTGCGACCACTTCAGCCTCCAAGGTGATGTCAATGACTCCACTCTTTTCTACCGTTTTCTCTTGGGGGAGATACCCCACACTGGAGAAAACAAGAACGTCATGAGGTTGCACTTTGATTTGATAACGACCATTGCCATCGGTGGAGACCCCTTTTTGGGTGCCTTTGACAATAATAGAGACACCGAGCATCTCCATTCCGTCAGTGTCTTTTACCACTCCTTTTACAGTGAGTTGTTGGGCTACAAGCCATAAGGGGCAAAGGGTAAAGAGGAAATACAATAACCTCCAATGTTTGTTTTGCTTCATATCAGAATGTTTTTTAATAGAAAGCTGCAAATATACATTATTTTTTTGAAAATAAAACAAATAAATTAAATATTTTTTCAATAAATAGTAATGTATTACATAGAAAAATAAAAAATTATCAATATGGATAAAAGCTTTATTTTCATTAAGTTGCTTAAAAACAGACGTTTGGAAGGTATCTATTAAGAAACTAAAAATAGGAAGATTGAATATAATTCAAAAAATATTGATTTTATTAAACAAAATACAATATTTTATTTGTTTTTGTGTGCTTAATTTATATTGTAGTAGTGCTTACTTATATTGTACTTACGTTCAATATGCACCTTTGGTTAATTTTGTAATTTAAGTTTCGCCAGTTCTGTAACTTATTGATATTCAAAAACCTCCCCCTACCCCCTCCAAAGGGGGA
>NZ_CALHGG010000089.1 GCF_938029845.1 uncultured Capnocytophaga sp. | reverse complement strand
CCTTGGTTTTCTTCACAAAAGCATAAGTAATCCCCTGCAAAATACAATTGCTGGGGTGTTGCCAACGAGTTATAGGATTGGTTTACACTTTTGGTTGCTCCTAACTGTAAATAATACGCTCGGAACTCCTCAGGCAAGGTGATGTGTAAGCGTTTTTCAGCCTTTAACAATTGTGCTTCCGAGAAGCCCTTGCAGTCCTCAGGAGCTAATTGGTATAGTCTTTTGATACATTTTTCTACTACTTCATTCATATTGTTAATTGTATTTCATTTTTTTGTTTTACCTTTGCAAAGATAAATAAAAATATCATTATGGCATCTATTACACACCCTTATTTTGGCACGCTTGATACTAGTGTTATACAAGAAGATTTTGACCCAGATGTGCTATGGGAACAAAAAGTAACTTTCCAAGAATTAAGCGACCCTGTTGAGTTTAGTCTTTGGTTGGCTAAAAAAGAGGAAATTAGCAAGGAAAGATTGGATTTGTTTGAGCAATTTATCAAGCACTTCCCTGAAAGAGACCAACAGGCACGCAAAGCGCTCAAAAGCTATTTAGAACAAGATAGCGAGTATATAGATTTCCATATAGACGAATTAGAGTTAGAGGTACCTACCTCTATTGATGATTTTGTGACAGCTATGAAAATTAATAACGTGGGGCTTTGGTGTATTTCAAAGGAAGAAATTATTGTCGATTATATGATAGACCCTGACCAAAGTGACGAGATTCTTGCTGTTCGTTTTAACTTAGACGGCAGCTTCAGTTCTATTGCTTGGGAAAGCTAATTCCAGTCCTTAGTTGTTAGGTAATCACTAATAGCTAAGGACTAATAACTATTTTTAATATTTCAACAAATAAAAGCCCCATACCATATTGCTAAACTCCCCTGCTACAAAGCTGTGTGTCTCGCCGTTTATCACTACTTTATAAAGGCAAAAAGACCTTTCGGCGTGATAGAGAGGGTCTGTTACTTTTACATATTCTCCCGTTTCTTGCCATTTGTAGTGAAATATATTTACACCAAAGAGCTTTACCTCGCCTTCTACTCCCGAGGTTTCAAACTGCCACGATTTTTGCTTGCATAATTTCATACTAAAATAATCATTAGTGTTTGGTTATAGGGAATAGATCCGTTACTGTTGAAGGCTACGTCCTACCATTTTTTTATAATCACTATCAGCTTCTACACATAGTAAAAACTGTTGTTTTTCAAAAAAATGAATAAGTTTCTCACCTCCTGAAATAACTGTTGTATCTGTTATCCTTTCTTCTTGCAAAGAGAACTTCCATAGATTGTGGTCATTGCTTAAAAAGAGTGATTGCTCATCTGCCGAAAGTTGTATACGTTTTTTAAAAGGTAGCCCCAGAGGATAGTCCTTTTGAGAACCATCTGTTTTGAGTACTCGTATGATGTACAAAGGCTTCTTAATCCCTGTAGTATTGCTCCTTGGCGGAATATACTGCCCCAAATGGAAATACCAATTGCCCTTACTATCTCGGCAAACGGAATGGAAGCTGTCTGTTTTAAAAAGGAGTTCTATTTTGTTTGTTGTAGTATCATAGCGCTGTATTACCCCATTTTGGTAAGAAGCTATGAGGTAAGTATCTGGTTTTTCTCGTGTTATCAAGGCACAGCCTTCTCCTTTGATTCTCTTTTTCCTTGTACTTTCTTCTACATAGTTGTAAGCGGTAACAGTTATACTGTTGAAATTCATTAGTATAAGGGTATCTTGGTCATTGGAGGCTACATAATCAGAAAACTTAGGTATGCCTTTTTCGTGTTTTTTGACTACTGCCAAAGTCTCTCTGCTGAGTTGGAATATTTTATTATCAGTAAGGGCGAAGATATATTGCCCATCTGCACTGAAATACATACAGCGCACACTGTTGCGTATCAACACATTGGCTACTTCTTTACCCGTAGAGAAGGAGAGCTTATGCAATCGCATCGAGGCATACTTCGAACCCCAACCATCAGCTATATAGAAATGGTCGGGATTAAAGGGGTCGGCAAGTGGAGGAGTAAGACTCCCATAAATACCGTTTTTCAGTGTTGTTTTCCAAATGATTTCTGTTTGCATAGTAAAACTTAACTCATAGAACTTATCACTAGCTACCGTATTAGCATTGCAAAGATACAATTTTTTAATGATTGTTTGTTTATTTTTTTTGTAGTACCTTTGCAAGGTCAAAGAAAAAGAATATGAAAAGTAAATTCAAAGTAGGGCAACGTGTATGGGTATCCCCTCAACTGACCAACAAACCTGATTGGGTGGAAGCTACTATCACACAAATAGATGACAATCCTTTTGTAGGAATTGTCATAAATGTAAAAACTGATAGCGGCGAACTCTTTTTTGAAAAAGAAGATATGTTCAAACCTTTAGAAGCCTTAGAATTATGTACGCTATAGCTTTTGACCTAATTATCTCTCAATTAAGAAAGCACTATAATGCCCCTTACAACAATGCTTATGCAGAAGTCAAAAAGGTTTTGGAAGAAAATGGTTTCTTTTGGATTCAAGGAAGTACCTATGCAACCCAAGGAGACCTAAAGGTACTTTTTCGAGCTATCCAAAGTCTAAAAAGTCTCCATTGGTTTTGTCTTTCTGTAAGAGATATACGAGCTTTTAAGATAGAGGACTACTCTGACTTTACTGAGGAGTTTCAACTCTCCCATTAACAAACAAATGACCATTGCTAAAACAATGACCAATGACAAACCTCCTCAAGATTCGTCATTGGTCATTAGTCACTGGTCGTTAGTCACTATCCCACACTGCCTTCCAAAGATATCTCTAATAGTTTCTGGGCTTCTACAGCAAACTCCATAGGGAGCTTGTTCAGCACTTCCTTTCCAAAGCCATTCACAATTAGAGAGATGGCTTTTTCAGTATCTATCCCTCGTTGGTTACAATAGAATATTTGGTCTTCTCCGATTTTGGAGGTAGTAGCCTCGTGCTCTATCTGAGCGGTAGGGTTTTTTGCTTCTATATAAGGGAAAGTATGTGCTCCACAATTATTGCCCATGAGTAGGGAATCACATTGGGAAAAATTACGAGCATTCTTAGCATTAGGCACCACTTTTACCAGACCTCGGTAACTATTCTGCGATCTACCTGCCGAAATTCCTTTGGAAATAATGGTAGATTTGGTATTGTTGCCCAAGTGTATCATCTTAGTCCCTGTATCGGCTTGTTGGAAGTGATTTGTTACCGCAATAGAGTAGAACTCCCCTATGGCATTATCTCCCTTAAGCACTACGGAAGGATACTTCCAAGTAATAGCAGAACCTGTCTCCACTTGTGTCCAAGAGATTTTAGCATTCTTTTCCGCTAAGGCACGCTTAGTAACAAAGTTATACACACCTCCCTTACCGTCCTTATCCCCTGGGAACCAGTTCTGTACGGTAGAGTATTTTATTTCTCCTCCGTCCATAGCGATAAGCTCTACCACGGCAGCGTGAAGCTGATTTTCATCGCGCTTAGGAGCGGTACAACCCTCCAAGTAGGAGACATAAGCACCTTCATCCACGATAAGCAAGGTACGCTCAAACTGACCTGTACCTGCCTGATTGATACGGAA
>NZ_CALHGG010000088.1 GCF_938029845.1 uncultured Capnocytophaga sp. | reverse complement strand
TATGAAATAAGCAATTACTTTAATGAAAAACCGTGGTATAAGCCTGTAAGTGACAATAGTAAGGTAAAACTCAACGCAGTGGAAGAACAGAATGTAAAGCTATTTCAAGAACGCACAGCGATACTAAAAGCTGATAGAGAAAAACTCATAGAAGGATTGCGAAGTCTAAAAGCAGAAGCTCAAAAAGGTAATAGTCCTATTCCTAAAGACAACTATAATGAGCATTTTAGTAAAACCATTGCTAAAATAGATATAGATGATATTCATTGGATTAAAAATCAAGGGTATTATAGCGTAGAGATAGATAACTTTAAGGGGAGTAACAAATATTATATATCTATAGACGGTAGTGAAGTAGAGATTGTGTGGTTTGAAGATGGTCATTCTACAAAAGTACAAAATGATGATAAGATTAAGGGAGTCTATGATACGGAGGTATTTGAGGTTATGGAAAGTGCTACTTATTGGAGATTCAAATGGAAAAATCAAAAATTGGTATTTATAGAGTCTGTAATGGCAGGATAAAGAGAAAAAGGGATATTCTTTTTCTTTTGACAATACTAATAAACTACTTTCGTGACTATGAATAAAATATTTCAAGTAGAAAAGTTTTCAGTTATTACTGAAAATACATTTTCAGTAGCAGGAAGAATGATTGCAGGGGATATTATTCACAAAAAAGAGGCTTTCAATCTTATAAAAATAGACAATAACACTTTGGTAGAGGTGAATTTCTTACTAAAACAAATAGAAATGTATGCTCGTTCTATTGATTTTATAGATATAGGGTGTACAGGAGTGCTATTTTTAGAAGGAGAATGCCCAGCTACTCAAATAAAAGAACTAATTATAGCAGCACAAACAATATAAACTTTGTCAAAGGCTAAAACGTAAAAATAGTCCCCCAAGTTGGAGGTATTATAATACATGTGAGAAATGATTAGAACCGACAAGATAGCAGAAGCAAATATAATGATTAAAAAATTCCTTTGGCTTGACATCTATATGGTAGATTTTAACGAAGAGGCGATAATACTATTTGGTACTATGGATGCTTCTTTGGGCAAACAAGTGGAAATCATATTAAAAAAGATCTGTTATATAGATATGCCTACTATGTGGGAATTAGAGGTGTCCTCAGAAAATCCAATAGTATTTATACCTCAAGATGAAATGAATGAGAACTATAAGAACAGATTCCTCGACAATCATAATGGGATTGGAAACTTATTTGTTTTTTCTGCTGAAGGGGTTAATAAAGAAATTAAATATCATATAGTAGCAGATAGTTTTGAATTACATCTTTTGAGTTATGAAAGTTATTTCCCTTGGGAAATAAATAATGATATTGTACCAATTTAAAAAGGACGAACAGTGTTCGCACAATTCAGCATCGTATGAATATAGAAGAAATCAAAAAGAAAATACAAATCATCTTAGAACTTCCTCAGCTAAAACGATTTGGCGATATATATATGAATCCGGTATTGGAAGAAGCCAAGGTAGCCAAAATAGAGAAAGAAAATCGTATCACTCTACCTGCAGATTATCGTACTTTCATTACCCAAATCGCCAATGGCTGTGTGGGTCCCGATTACGGACTGCGTTCCCTTAAAGAAGCAACGGAAGATTTGATGTGGAAAGACCGGACTATAGACCTCTCTACGCCTTTCCCTTACACCGAGCATTGGAATGAAGAGGAATGGCTTAATAGTATTGATTGGGACGGTGGTGAACGCCCTACACAAAAGCAGCTCGAAGCCTATATGGATACAAAGCGCATCAGCGGTTGCTTGCAAATATGCCATATAGGGCACGGAGCCTCCTATCTTTTGGTGGTGAATGGTAAGGAAAAAGGCTATATATGGCTCGATAGTCG
>NZ_CALHGG010000087.1 GCF_938029845.1 uncultured Capnocytophaga sp. | reverse complement strand
AAGACGCAATAAATTGCGTCTCTACACATGCGCTGGCTAAGACAATTACCCAAAAGCACAGTCTTCCGTAAAGACGCAATAAATTGCGCCTTGATGAATGGGACTATACAATTGTTTTTCTACTATTGATTTGCCTTACTAGCTCGAGACTCTTCGGTGGCGGTCTTACGTTAGAGAGCAGCTCTGCTTGGGTAATTCCTATCGAGAAATAGTGTAGCGTAGGGTGTTGCTTCTTTGTAGGAAAGCCGTCATAAGGGTGATCAATTGCGATGTATGGACGCTTGCAAGAGGTCGTCGGCTGACACTTTCCGTTAGAGAAAGGTTGGGTAATCATATATTTTGAAAAATATTTTTTAGCACAGCTCTTGAGTTGCTGGTGATAGGGCGTCTCCGCAACAGGAATAAGAGAGGGGAGTGGCGTGGTAGAGGTAAAGTTTGTTGAAGAGGCGTATGAGGACGATTCGTTCTCACAAGGTATACCCTCATTAGGAGATTCTTCTTCATGAGCAAGAGGTACTTCCTTAGATAGTTGTTCTTCATGAGCAAGAGATAGCTCATCATCAGTCCATAGAAAAGGAGCGAAAGGCGACACGTCTTCCTCCTCCTCTTCTTCCTCAAAGGAAGTATAGTCGGCTACGTTTATTACCCTTCGTTCTTCTTTCATCACTTTTCGTTCTTCTCTCCTATGCCCAAGCTCCAAGTTTTCGCTGGCTTTACTATTCACCCACATACCCAGCTCCAAGTTTTCGCTGGCTTTACTTTTTACTTTTTTCTCATTATTTTTTCTAGCTCCTTCCAAACGAATGATCAAACGGATAGCGGCAATACTTTGGTTAATGGTAGGAATTACCACCTTGCCATTGCAATCAATCGCCTGACGGCGTGCGTATGTCCAAAGTATTTCTAAAGCCTCTTCCATAAGTTAAAAGTTCTCAGAAGTCAGTTTTCAGTTTATTGCGACTAACGATAAATAACTATGGGCGAATTGCTCCTATACTTTGCTGCCACAGCTTCTGCCCCCATAACTGACCTCTGAATGTGGTGCAAAGTTACGATAATCAGAGCGGCAAAGTCAAGGAAACGCTATGTGAGAAGTAAGAATTTATACAATAAAAAATAAAGTTAAGTATTTAAGAGATTTAAAGTTTTTCCTTGACAAAGCTGCTGACCGTTAGGCGGTGTACACCAAGAATACGCCCAATAGCTGAGTAGGACACTCGCTTGTCCAGCAGCTCCTTGATACGTTTTTCTTGTCCTGTGAGTTTGGTTTTGGCTGATTTGCTTCCTTTGGGGCGCCCCAGTACTACCCCTTCTGCTTTTTTACGCGCTAAAGCCTCTTTGGTGCGTTGGCTGATGAGGTTACGCTCAATCTCAGCAGATAGTCCAAAGGCAAAGGCTAGTACCTTGCTATTGATATCGCTCCCTAAGCGGTAGTTATCCTTGATTGTCCACACCTGAATATCACGGTTCATACACTCATTGAGCACTCCCATAATCATTAAGAGGTTACGCCCTAAACGGGAGAGCTCCGAACAGATAAGAATATCACCCTTTTTCATACGTTTGAGGAGTTTGCCGAGTTTTCTATTCTCCACTCTTGTCATCCCCGAAATAGTTTCTTCTACCCAAACATCAATAGTTAGGCTGTTTTTCTCACAGAAATTACTAATTTCAAAACGCTGGTTTTCTACGGTTTGTTTATCGGAGCTTACCCGAATATATCCATAAATCATTGTATAAATTAATTTGATTAAACTCATAAATATAATCAAAAAGAATAAAACAATGATGGGCGTTTGTTTTTGACAAATCTATCAGAAGTAACTGGAAAACGTTGGGATGCTTTTGAATTTAAAAATAGAAAACTAAAATTAGGAGATGGAAATTATCCTAATAAAACATTGAAGCATTTAGCGTATTTATTAAAAGGACAAAGTATTACTTCAAATGAAATAGAAAAAGGTGATTATCCTGTAATAGCAGGAGGACAAATAAGTCCTTATACTCATAATCGTTATAATTTTAAAGGAAATGTCATTACTATAAGTGCTTCAGGTGCTTATTCAGGATATGTTTGGTATCATAATTATCCTATTTTTGCTTCAGATTGCAGAGTTGTTTTTTCAAAAGAAGAATCAGAGATAACAACTTTATATTTATCTGAAATATTGAAGCTAAAACAAAAGGAAATTTACAATTTGCAACAAGGAGCTGGACAACCTCACGTGTATGCAAGAGATTTGGAAAAGATAAATATTCCTATTCCTTCTCTACAAAAACAAAAAGATATTACTAATAAAATTACAGCAATTAGAGAAGAGGCTAAAAAACTACAATTAGAAGCTATTAACACATTAGAAACAGCAAAAAGGAATATTGAGCAAATGATATTAGGTGATTAATTACCTAATATCATTTGCACCACTTCTTGTTTGCCTTTCTCTAAGCACTCTTCCCCTTGTTCCATTAATATATTAGCTTTACTTCGTATTTGTGAGATATAGGTAGCTATTTCATTTTGCTTTTCTAAAGGAGGAACTACAATAACTACTGTAGCTAATTCTTCTAAATTAATATTTGCTCTTGCTACAGGTCTTTTCAATCGATTAAGATTTAATTGACCTATACTTGAATTTATTAATTCTTTCATATATTCGGGATTAATCTCTTGTTTTAAACGTATTAAAGCTATAGCTTGATTAATATTTGCCTCTATATTATCTAAATAAATACCAACTCGTCCAATTGTAGCTCCTACAATAGCAACTATTAAATCATTTTTTTTTAATTGAGATGATTTCATAATTGTATTATGAATTTTAGGCTTTAAATATAATAATTCTTCAAAATTTAAATTTCCATTTATATCAATATTTCCACTCCTAATAAATGGAATTCCTTCCCTAATATTTGTATAAGAATCTCCTCCTGATAAAGGAGTTATGCCACTTGTTATTTTTTCAGATATATCTTTTAACTTACAAATAGGATATTGAGATTTTTCTATTAGAGAAAAAGCCTTTTTAAAAGATTCTTTATAAAAATATGGGTCAATTCTTTTTCCAGTTACTTCTGATAGATTTGTCAAAAACAAACGCCCCTTTTTTACTAACGGATTATCATTGTCTAAGTTATAGCTATTGTTTTTATCATTGTTTTGCGGTAAATGCTCTTCTTCTTTGGGTAGTGTAATACCTAACTCTCCTAAAAGATAATCGTCAATACTATCTAACAACTTTTGAGCTTCAGCTTCTTTTTGCTGTTTTTCAGTATAGGCTTTCTCATATAAATCAACTATTTGTTGCTGTATTTCTAAAGGAGGAAGAGGAATTAGTAAATTAAGTAGAAAATCTTTTGAAACCCTTTGTTGTCCTGCACTTCCTCCAAAAAAGTTCATAGCTGTTTTTAATATGCGTTTATCTCTTAGAATGAAATGAATATATTCAATTAGAATAGTATTTGTCTTGCAACGAATGATGAAAAATTCAGTAGAACCACAAGCATATCCATTTATTGTATTTCTAACGATAGCTGACTTTCCATTTTGCATACAAGGAGTTATTTTTGCCCATATAAGGTCATTTTCTTTAAATTTTGTATATCCTTTTGTTTCCTCTATTTTCTTTGTGTATTCAACATCAATGATTCCTAAATTTTGATTTATAGCTTCCATAGGAATAAATGTAATATCTTCTTGTTGTTGAATATTACTAAATGTTGTTGTTGGGTTTATAAAAGCTAAATCAGCTAACTTGAATAATGGATATATCTTACTTTTAAAATGAAAGTTATTAGCATATATATTAGGTGATAATTTCCCTATAAGCTCTGAACGATTAACAATAAAAACCTTATTAGGATCTATATTTTCTGATAGTTTAAACATATAAAATATTACTTTGAAGGTATACCATAGTTTTTATTCAATATCTCTAAAATATTCTTTCTCGCTATTTTAGATAGACTAATATTCAGACAACTTTTTTCATAATTATGATAAGTATCATTAGCATAATCTGATTTAGGAGAAGCTGAAGATTTTTCCCTAAAAAGGAGTGTAGGTTTTTTCAAGGCTCTTGCCCAGCCAGTCTCATATAGTACATTTGCATTATTATCAGATATATCAGCAATGAAAATATGACAATTCTGAATTTTATTTATAATATCTTGTATCTGGTCTTGAGTTTCTCCTTTATTTTGCATTATAGGATAAAGAGAAATCTTTACTCCGTAATCTATACTTATTTTATTGATTACATCTCTATATATTGTATTATATTCTTCAACAATGTTTGGATCGCCTTGAAAATAAGGCATTGCAACAAAAACCTTTATTTCTTTCTCTACTATTTTGTCAAATATTTTAATAATACTCTCTGCCTTGATTTCTTTAATATCAAAAATATGATTTTCAATTACCCAGTTTTTAAAAAATTCAAATTTACTTGTATTATCTGTAACTTTGTAATATAAAAATGCTGTGAGGAGTCCAAAGCTTGAATTATCCTTTAACTTTTCATTTTCTAAATACAGAACATCGATACATTTTAATGCATCAAGAACATCATCAACTATATGGTCTGTTTCATTGCTGTTTTCTAATAATACATTAAAAATTTTTATGCAGTAAGTTCTGTACTGATTTGAAATAATATGTTTGATGCCGCTAAAATAATCAGCCTTCATTTTATCCATCAACTCTCTTGTTTTAATTCCAGCTTTTCCTAAAATTATCTCTAACTCGGTATCTGGAAAATTATTTTTGTCATCAATGATTACTTTTAAATTTTCTTCTGACGTTAATGGAATTGTTTTAGTGTTTATGTTGTGAAAAAATATTTTAGTTGCCTTGTCAAAAGTTTTTGTGTCTTGAGTTTCGATTAACCTATCTCCATCATAAAATTCTTCTCCTAAAATAATACAAAAAGGCGCAACCATTCTCTCAACCTTATCAGCAGTAGATGTTTCTGCTGCTAATAACCTATGGTTGCCATCAATTCTATGAAAAGGTTTAGAATTAATATATTCATCAGCAATAATAAGCTCAATAATTTTTACTCCTTCATCAGTTGGTGAATTAAAAATTTTCTTTATTCTTATTTCAACATTATCTTTATTTGATTTATATTTATTTCCTGATTGAATAGTTATTAAAGGACTATTATTTGATTTTTTAACAGAATCGTGTCTAATTTTATAGCTTAAAATAATCTCAGGGAAAAACAAATATGTTTCTGTTTCTAAAAAAGTAATAATATCATCTCTTCCCTCAATAGGTTTTCTTTGATAGTTATAATCTGCACAAGAAATTTGGGCTAATTCTTTAATAGGAGCAAAACCTCTGATACATAATTGTCCACTAAGTGAATTATCTAATATACCTCGTATTATCATAGCTTATTTATTTTCAATGAATTTTATAAATCGTTCTAATTCTTCTCCTATGACCTCCAATTCGTTTACGGCAGTCTTTTTACCAGTAGCATCATAACCTATCTCTTCGGCTATTGCCATAAAAATAGGGTAGTCCTTTAGCTTTTTCTGTTTCTCTGTTAAGAAAGCATCTTGCAATTCCTCTTTAAGATTATTTATTTTTTCAGAAAACTCTTCTTGTATTTCTTTCTTCTCCTCAGCCATAAGAGGGGCTAACCCTTTTTTATCAAGAGAAGGGTATTTTTCTTTATATTGTTTTTCAAGGATATTTATAGCCTGCTTTTTCTCTTTTTCTAATTGTATTATTTTCTCTTTGTACTGATATGAGGATAGTAAGCTATGTTTTGAATTTTGCTTTAAGTCCCTAATTTGCTGTGTTTCATATTCAGTGTATTTTTTTAAAAATAATACCGAACTTTTTACACCTGCCCCATTAGCTGAGAAAGCCGTTTGAGGCATAGAAATTACAGCAACTATTCTAAAAATTTCTTCTATATGATCACGTACATATTGCAAAGAACTATTGGTTAAAATACCATCGGGAATAACAATAGCTAGATAACCTCCTGCTTTTAAGAAGTTATAACATTGTTCAATGAATAAGACTTCAGTACTTTGGTTTTCACGTACGGTTTCAGGAGCTGATTTTACAGTTAACCAATCTTCTTCTTTTTTACCTAATTTGTATTCTTTCAAATAAGCTTTTTCTGTCTGGCGAACTATACTACCAAAAGGGGGATTGGTAATGATAAAATCAAAATGATTGTATTTAAAACCTTTGTTTTCCGTGTTTCTTTGAATTTCTTCAGGGCTTAAGAGCCCATCAGAAGTAATCACATTGGTATGTCCGTCATCGTGAATAATCATATTCATTTTGGCAGCTCTCGAAATCTGTTCATTAATTTCTATACCATACAAATTCTTTTCAGCAAAGTCATGCCAATGGCTAAAATGCTTGGGATATTGTTTTATATTTGTTTTATAATTAGGATACCATTCATCAGCTTGCTGTCTTACTTTATTAAGAGCATATAATAGAAAGCCTCCACTACCACACGAGGTATCCAAAACAAGAGATTCATTTGTAATAGGTAATACATCAACAATAAATTTTACAATTTCACGAGGAGTAAAATATTGACCAAAATTGCCCCTAAAAAAAGAATTCATAAAGGTCTCAAAAGCACGTCCTTTGGCATCCAAATCAGTTTCACCAATATTAATATCCTGTAAATATTCTACTACAGTTCTGACTTTTTCAAGAGTAAGACGAATATTATCTCTAAAAACTTCAGGATCTTTTTTTCTTCCCTCTTCATACAATTCCTTTATTCTATTAAACAAACGTTTGTTTTCCTCTTCCTGAATAGATTTTTTCAGCTCGTCTTCACCTAATTTTTCAAAATTCTTAATTTCAGAAGCATCAACTGTGATAATCTGAAAATCATAAGGTTGTCCTTCTTTTCTATCTTTTTTCTCATCCCAAATTTTACAAAATATAAGTTTATCCAGTTCATCAAAAGCTTCTGAAGGATTGAGTTGTCCTCCTCCCCAAAGAGCATCATGTGCCCTTTTAAAGCGATTGGTAAGAGCTGCTTGTTCAATAGTTTGTAAATCAAAAAAACTTTGCTTTCCCTCACTTTGTTTTATAGATTTAGCATCATATACAAATTTATAATTAGCTAATTTCTTTACCCCAAATTGAGGAACATCAGGCAGTGTAGTTTTTGAAGATTTACTTTTATCTACCTCAAAGTATTGATTTTTGTCAGATGATGTTACCCAAACATATTTTACATCGTTGGGCATTGCATAAGCATAGCTATAAGCTTGTTTAATAGCTTGCTCAAATTCTAAATCTGAAATATCAGCTTTCTTACATTCTACTAAAATATGAGGTTCTGTACATTCATCATCATTATATACTACTATATCAGCCTCTTTTGTCTCTACGCCCATTTTTACAGGAACAAACATTTTAATTCGTTCAGGCTTATAATTATACTGAGTAACTAACAAAATAAAAGCTTCAGCTTGTACCCTTTCTTCAGGATTGGTGAAGTTTCTACTTTTATTCTGATGAATATATATTATTGTCTTTTCATCTTCTGAAACAGAGATGAGGTTTCTTTTTATACCTTCTTGTATGATTCGATTCATAGAATGTTGATTTTTATTTTTGGTGAAGACCAATTATTATATTAGTTTATAGACTAATTAGTTTCATTATTAAGCCGCTGCAAAGATACTACATTTTCGCCATAAAATCAAGGAAATAGCAGGAGAGAAGTAAGAATTACACAATAAAAAAGGTTGCCCAAAAGAGCAACCTTTTTCTTAAAATAGACTTGGGTATCTATTATTAAAACTTGTAAGTTACGCTTGCATTGATATTGCGTGGTGCTCCAGGGAAGGAACGCAGTTTGTCGTAGCCTCCTACCCAATGGGTTTGGTTCAGTACGTTGTTGAGGTTCAGTTGGAGCTGTATTTGGTTGATCTTGTAGTAGAGTACTGCATTGACCAAACCATAACCAGGGTATACGGTGGTGTTGGTACGGCGACCTACTTGTCCGTAGCGTTCGGTAACAAAGTTGTACCCTGCTCCGAAGCCTAAATGTTTGAGAGGCCCTTCAGTAATGATGTACTTTGTCCAGATATTCCCTGAATGGCGTGGTGTGGAGGGGCGTTGCATGTCAAAGTCTTTCTCATTGTTTTGAGCGGTCTTGGTGATACGGGCATCTATATAGGCATAGTTGGCCAAGATACTCCAGTTAGGGGTGATTTCTCCTGCGAGGTCAAACTCGAATCCGTTGGACTCTTCTTCACCGATTTGCATTTTTAGGTCAGGCTTGCCTATCACAGCAGGAAAAGCATCGTATAGGGAGTTCTGCTGGATAATCTTGAACACGGAAGCGGTAGCACTTAAGCGATTATTGAACCAATCTGTCTTGACACCCATCTCATATAGTTCGCTATATACAGGGTCAAATGGTCCTCCATAGCGATCAGGGTCGGACTGTATGGCAGCTGTTTGAGGTTCGAACCCTTTCATCCAAGTCGAATAGAAGTTGATATTATCATTGGCGGTAATGACCAAACCTACACGAGGAATGAGAGCTTGTTGTTCTATCTTTTCCCCATTGTTTTCCTTGTAGTTGATATAATCCTTAAAGAACTCCTTGCGTAGCCCTAAGAGCAGTTTTACGATACTTACTTCCAATTGCTCTTGTAAATAAACCCCATGTGAGGTCTGTAGGGTAGGTTTGGTATTTCCTGAAGTAAAGATATATTTGTTGGTTTCTTTCATTACGTTACCTGTGGTAGGCTTGTTAAGGTCAAACACCGCCACATTGGTAACAGGATTATTATTAGCATCCACTACATAAGTGTTGAGCCTAGCGGGGTTAAAGGTAGTGGTAGTCTTTCCATTCTTAAGCAAATAGCCTCCTGCGGTAAGTTGGGATGCTCCAGGGAGGAGTTCTACTTGGAAGTAGTCATAACCTACCAAAAGCGTATGTTTTACCAGACCTGTGGTAAAGTTATAGTTGAAGTAGTTGTTAAAGCTATTATTGCGGAAAGTACGTTGTCTTAGTAGTGCCTGCATGAGGATTTTGGTAGGATCACCTGTATTTGCCTTGCCTTGCTGTTGCATATAGTAGCTATTGGCTTGGTTGTGTTCCCTAAGGTCTTCACTATAAGACGAGTTTAGGTAGGTACTATTGAAGGAAAGATTATCGGTAATCTTATGGGTAAGCCCTAGGCTTATGTTCATTTGGGTTTCCCTAAGAAAATCATTGGTCGCACTAAGGGAACGAGTGATAGGTACAGAGTAGAGGTCAGCATCACCGAATATAGTCTGCCCACGATCTACCTTACCGTCCAAGCGATAGTAGGTTATATCCACATTGAAGCGGGTTTTCTCATTAGGAATAAAGGAGAAAGAAGGGGCTATGGTCAGTGTATTACGTCCTTGTAAATCGCGATACCCATCCGTAGTTTCATAACCGAGATTGAGACGATAGAGTAGGCTTTTGCTCTCGTTCAAGGGACCAGTGAAGTCGCCATAGGTCTTGAGCGTACCCCAGCTACCGGTATTAACAGAAACGGTATGTAGGCGCTGCAAGAGTGGTTTTTTAGTAACACGGTTGATGATTCCTCCAGGGGCAGCATTCCCAAAGAGAGCGGCAGCGGGGCCTTTGATGACTTCCACACGCTCTATATTCGCCAATGAAGAAGCAGACCAAAGGCTGGTTTGGGCACGCATCCCATTGAGTAAGTTCCCCGAGTTGCGGTTTCCTGTAGTACGAAAACCACGGATGCTAAAGTCGTTGTAGGTGGTGTATTGGCTTACCCCACTGACATTCTTTACTACATCATTCACCGTGGAGGCACCTTGGTCAAGGATGACCTCTTTGGTTACATAGTTGATGGTTTGGGGGATGTCGCGAATTGCAGTGGCTGTCTTGGTTCCAGAGAAGGAAGAGGTGTTCTTATAGGAACTTTCTCGGCGCCCTATGATTTCTACCTCTTGGAGCTGTTGAGCTTCCTCTTGTAAGGAGACATTCAGGTGGGTATGGGTGCCCGATGGGTTCGGGGTTACCTCAAAGACTTGCTTTACAGTTTGGTAACCCATGGAGCTAAATACAAAAGTCTGCTTGCCAACAGGGACACGATGTACTTCATAGAGCCCTTTTTCGTTGGTAGAAGCTCCCTTGGTGGTGCCTTCTAACACGATACTTACCCCTAAGAGCGGGTTGCCCTGTGTATCGGTAACACGTCCGCGTACTATGATGGCTTCTTGAGCCAGTAGTGTGGGGATACAACCCAAAAGCAATCCCCATAATAATAGATATTTACGCATATACAAAATGGTTATTTAAACTAATTTAAAATAATAATTTCAGGCTGCAAAAATAATACATTCACATGAATTATTAGTTACGAAAAAGTTAATTAATCATGAATCATTCATAACTCGTCATTAATTTCGTACTTTTGCATGTTTGTAAACTTTCATTCAATGATAAAGGTAAAAACAAGAGAACAAATAGAGATTATGTACGAGAGTGCACAGGTGGTCTCTCGCACCTTAGGCATGTTGGCCAGTGAGATAAAACCTGGGGTAACTACCTTATACTTAGACAAATTGGCAGAGGACTATATTCGTTCTCAGGATGCCAAGCCTGGATTCTTAGGGCTTTATGGTTTCCCTAATACCTTGTGTGTAAGTCCCAATGCCCAAGTGGTACATGGGATTCCCAATAATAAACCCCTGCAAGAGGGAGACATTATCTCGGTGGATTGTGGAGCTTTGAAGAATGGTTACTATGGTGACCATGCCTATACTTTTGCTGTAGGAGAGGTAAGCCCAGAGGTAGCACAATTGCTGAAGGTTACCAAAGAATCTCTTTATTTGGGGATTCGTGAGTTTAGGCTCGGCAATAGGGTAGAGGATGTGGGTTATGCTATACAGACCTATTGCGAAAAGCATGGCTATGGAGTAGTACGTGAGCTGGTAGGACATGGAGTAGGTACCAAAATGCACGAAGATCCAGAGATGCCTAACTATGGCAAGCGAGGCAGAGGAAAGAAATTTGTAGAGGGGATGGTGGTAGCCATAGAGCCAATGATCAATATGGGTACTAAGAATATCAACCAGTTGCGTGACGGTTGGACGATTCTCACCCGTGATGGTAAGCCTTCTGCACACTTTGAGCATGATGTAGCCCTTATTGATGGTAAGCCTAGGTTGCTTTCTACCTTTAAGTATATCTATGAGGCTTTGGGGATAGAAAGCCACGAGGAGGACGAATTCTTGTATAAATAATGCGACTGATAAAAACGATACTCAACACCCTACCACGTCCTTGGCTGATTCGTGCCAGTTATTGGGTGAGGCCACTCTTGAGCTTTTATTACAAGGGGGATCGCTATACGGATCCTATTGATGGGCGTAGCTTCCGTACTTTTCTGCCTTATGGCTATGGAAAGGTACGAGAGGGAGTACTCTCGCCTTCTACGCTTTCGCTGGAACGACATAGGTTGCTGTGGCTGTATTTGCAGCGGAAAACTTCCTTTTTCTCCGCTCCGCTCAAGGTACTTCATATAGCTCCAGAACAAGCGTTTTATAAGCGTTTTAGGCAGCAGCCCAATTTGGAGTATATCACCTCCGACCTCTATTCTCCATTGGCCGATGTGAAAGCAGATATTTGTGCCTTGCCTTTTGAGGATGAACAGTTTGATGTAATACTCTGCAATCATGTTTTGGAGCATATCCCTGATGACACCCAAGCTATGAGGGAACTTTATAGAGTGCTCAAGAAGGGCGGTTGGGGGATCTTTCAAGTGCCACAGGAGATAGAGCGGGCAGAGACCTTTGCCGATGACTCTATAACCGACCCTAAGGAGCGAGCGCGTATTTTTGGTCAATATGACCATGTGCGCATCTATGGTATGGATTATTTTGACAAGCTCCGTAGTATAGGCTTTTCAGTGTTGCCCTTACCTTGTACGGAGGTCGCCACAGACGAAGAAATAGAAAAATACCGATTGGTAAAAAATGAAATACTCCCTATCTGCTCTAAGTAGAAGGGAGTATTAAGGTAGAGGCGCAATTTATTGCGCCTTTTTATATGGTTTATTCTATACAAAGAAAACAATCAGTAACTGGGCGACCATAATACGCAAAAAGGTCGTAAGTGGATAGATACTGGCATACGTAAGGGCAGGTACATCAGAGCTTGTCATGTCATTAGCAAAAGCCAATGCAGGAGGGTCTGTGGAGGCTCCTGACAAAAGTCCACAAGTCTCCAAGTAGTTGAGCTTCCCTTTCCAGCGAGAGAGCCATGCGGTTACAATCAGTGGTACTAAGGTGATAATGGCACCTAGTCCCATCCACAAGACACCATCGCCCTCGGTGAGGGTGCTGATAAAGCTCTTTCCTGCATCCAAGCCCACACTTGCCAAGAAGAGAACAATCCCTATTTCTCGTATCATGAGGTTAGCACTTTGGGATACGTAGTGCGTAACAGAAAGTCTTCCTCCGTAGCGACTGATAAGGATAGCCACGATAAGAGGGCCTCCTGCCAACCCTAATTTTACAGGTACAGGTACTCCAGGGATATGGAAAGGAATACTGCCGACTAAGACCCCTAAGGTAATTCCTAAGAAGAGTTCCGCTATATGGGGTGTACTAAGACGTTTTTTAGAGTTTCCAAACTCTTTGGTAGCTATCTTTAGTTGCTCTTCACTGCCCACGATGGTAATGGTATCACCAAATTGCAACTTGGTATCAGGAGAGGCGACAAACTCCATCCCTGCTCTATATACACGAGTAATGGTAACTCCAAAGCGTTCGTATATATTCATCTCGGACAGCTTCTTGCTATAAGCCTCTTTTTGAGTCACATTGATACGACGAGAGATGAGTTTTTTATCCTTAGTATCTTCTGGGAAGTATTCTTCAGTCTTTACTGATGCCCCAATGAGGTTGCTTAATTTTTCACTATATTGCTTATCTACGACAAAAAGAATAATATCTCCCTTGTGCAAGGTGATATGGTCATTGGCCAAGATCACTTCTCCATTTTTAAAAATACGAGAGCAGATAAAGTTGAAGTCTAAAGTCTGGTGAATAGCACTAAGCTTTTTACCAAAAAGGGCTGGGTTTTCCAGTTCAAAAGCCACTCGTACAATAGTGGAATGTTCTCCACGATGGCGGAAACTGTGTAGGCGCTTTTCAGTCTCTATATTAATTTTGAGGAAGGCTTTCATGCCGAGCATCACAAGAATAATCCCCAAGACCCCAAAGGGATAAGCTACCGCATAACCTGTGGAGAGTACCGAGTCGGATATTGTAGAGCCTAAATCGCTCAGTGTAGCCTGAGCAGCTCCCAATCCAGGGGTATTGGTAACCGCCCCAGACATAATACCGACCATAGTGGCCATATCTATTCCTGTGATGTAGTGAATAGCAATCACTGAAAGCATACACAGTGATACAGCCAATACTGCCAAGGCATTGAACTTAATCCCTTCCCGCTGGAAGGAGGCAAAGAAACCTGGACCTACTTGTAGTCCAATGGTATAAACGAATAGAATAAGCCCAAATTCTTTTACAAAATGCTGTACATGAGCATTGATCGTAAAACCAAAATGGGATGCCGCAATACCTGTAAAGAGTACACAAGCGATACCAAAGGATATCCCTCCTATGCGGACTTTTCCAAGTGCTACCCCTGCAGCAATTACTATACTATAGATAATTACCGTGTAGGCGACACTTTCATGATTGGTCATTAAGTTAAAAAACCAGTCCATAATTATAATTAGTTGATGAGTCGATTCCTCAATTTGCCGATCTGTCAATTAAGTAATTGCCAAATTGTCTCATTAGCTCATTGGCTAGTCTCCTTTCTCTTTGGAAAGAAATCCCTTATCTAAGCTATTAACGTCCAAGGCATTGGCAATGAGTTCTTCATTCTCAGCGCGCTTCCTATATATGTCGATAGCAGTATATACAGCCTCACGGAAAGAGCTTTCATCGGCTATGCCTTTGTCGGCGATAGCGTAGGCAGTGCCATGGTCAGGGGAGGTACGCACTTTGGAGAGTCCGGCTGTGAAATTGACACCTTTGCCGAAGGACATCATCTTGAAAGGAATTAATCCCTGGTCGTGGTAAGGGGCGATGATTCCGTCAAAGTGTTTGTAGTCTGAGACAAAGAAGCTATCGGCACTATAAGTACCAAAGACTAAAATACCTTCCTTGTAGAGCTTTTGTATCACAGGGTGTATGATTCTCTCTTCTTCGTTGCCTATAACCCCTTGGTCACCACAATGGGGATTGATACCCAATACAGCTATTTTAGGACGAATAATACCAAAATCTATACGTAAAGAAGCTTCCATCAGGCGGATTTTCTTCTCTACCAGTTCCTGATTGAGGTGCTTTACCACATCCTTTAGCGGAAGGTGATCCGTAAGAAGTCCCACACGAAGCTCATCCGATACCATGAACATAAGGCTATCGCCCTCCAGTTCTTGAGCTAAGTAGTCGGTATGTCCGGGGAAGTGAAAGTTCTCGGACTGGATATTTTTCTTATTGATAGGGGCTGTAACGAGTACATCTACCGATCCTTCCTTTAGGGCGGTTACAGCAGCGGTAAGCGAGTCCAAAGCACACTGACCACTCTCAGGAGTGGGAGTGCCCAGCTGGATAGCAGGAAGCTCCCGCCATATATTCATTACATTGATTTTGTGGTCAATAATAGAGTTTAGGTGTACAATCCCATTGTAGGCGAAGTCTATCCCAAACTGTTTTTTTCCAAAGGCAATAACCTTGTTAGATGCAAAGAGTACAGGCGTACAGAAGTCCAACATGCGTTCATCGGCAAATGTCTTCATTACCACTTCCAAACCTACTCCATTGAGATCCCCTATGGAAACTCCTATACGAATATTTGTTTTTTCGCTCATTTTTTTGTTAATTTGCATCGCATTTCAGCGCGTGCGTTTGAAGGTGCAAAAATACGTAATTTTATTGAAAATGTTTACAGGAATTGTTGAAAAAATTGGTAGCGTGGCAAAAATAACTTCCCAAGGGAAAAACCGCCACTTTTTTATAGAAAGCGAGCTTGCCGGTGAGCTTAAGATAGACCAAAGTGTTGCCCATAACGGAGTATGTCTTACAGTGGTAGGAATTGACAACAATGTCTATGAGGTGGTAGCCATTGATGAAACGCTCCGAAAGACCTCCCTAGGCACTTGGCAAGTAGGGGACAAGGTCAATCTGGAACGCGCCATGAAACTCGGTGATCGCTTGGATGGGCATATTGTGCAGGGACATGTGGATCAGACAGGTGTCTGTCACTTGATTGAGGACGCTCAGGGCAGCCGTGTCTTCACCTTTCATTATGATCCTTCCTTGGGGAATATGACTATAGAGAAAGGGTCTATCACTGTCAATGGAGTAAGCCTTACGGTGGTAGGTTCACAAAAAGGAGCTTTCTCCGTAGCGGTGATTCCTTATACCTATGAGCATACTTGTTTTCATACCCTTAGGGTAGGGGACAAGGTCAATTTGGAATTTGACGTCATAGGCAAGTATGTCTTGGCAAAGGTCGGGGCTTTAGAACTTAAAATCTAACGATTATGAAAAGAATATTTATTAGTTTGTTTTTCCTGCTCTTCTCAGGGACTATGGTCGCACAAGATGGTTTTTTTATGGGTTTGGGAGTAGGAGCGGCGTTCCCTTTGGGAGAGAATCAGCAGGCGGGGGTTATGCTAAACCCTATATCGGTGAGCCTACAGCTAGCAGATGAAGGGAGCTTTTTGGGACTTACTGCAGGCTTTTTAATGGCTACAAAAAGTCAATATCCTGTCCACTATCAGCGAGACACAGGAGAGAAAAAATACGTCTATGACTATGCAAAAGGAACGTTTTCTTCCACTCCTATCTATGAGCATTTTACCTCCGAGAAGAATAGCCTCTCAGGTGTATTTGTTCTTTTGGAATACTCTTATCCTTTCTTTGAAAATGACTACTATCACCTTGGTGCTTTGGCTTCTGTGGGAGGTTGTGGGGTAAGCTTCACACCCAAGTATGAGGGACTAAAGGATAGAAAAGACTTGGATAAGAACGAGAAAACGCGTATGGTCTTCGCCTTAGGTGTACAGAATACCTTTGAGCTGGAACGGCATATCGTACAACTGAGCCTTCAGTATTTTTTGCAGAACCCGACCCTCTCAGGAGTAACCCCTTCTCTTAGAGGTAATTATTTCCTGATGAGAGTCACTTTCTCTGGAAGATGGTGGTAGTAATTAAGGTAAAAAGTAAAAAGTAAAAGGTAAAAATAACTAATCCCTAAAACCTAAAACCTAAAAGAAATGACAAATCAAATTCCCCAAGAATGGAACGTGTACAGAAGCTGGCTTGATGATGATCCAGCGGTGTTCCGATTGAACTTAGCTCTTGATGAAGTAGCTCCTTTGGAAGGTTTTTCCTATTGTGTAAGGATTACAATAGAGCTAAAAAATCCTGATCAAAATGGTTTTTCTACCAATGAACGTCCTGAAATCTATGCCATAGAAGACAAAATATTCCGTCCCTTGCAGTCCGATAAGGATATATTGGTAGCGGTGCTTACTGGGCGGGGTGAGGTTACTTGGTATTTTTATTCACAAGCACCTGAGGCTTTGCAAGAACGCTTAAGTGCTACTTGGGATAGTAGCATGGGTTACTCCTATCAGGTGGAGAGCTCCGAGGATAAGTCCTGGAATTTCTTCCTAAAGGGCTTGTATCCCAATATTTACGAAAAGCAGACTATCTATAATAGGGAGATACTTTATGCTTGTCAAGAGAATGATGACCAAGTGGAGGTGCCACGCCCTATAGAGCATTGGCTTTATTTTGATACTGAGCAGGATATGCTTAGTGCTATAGAAAAAGCAGCAGCTTTGGGCTTTACTGTGTATAGTAGTAAAAAAGTAGTACCAGAGGAGGGCAAGGAGGAGCAGGAGGACTTGGGTTATTGTCTGATTCTCTCCAAGGAAAATACACCTATTGATATAGATGGCGATACTTGGGACTTGATAGATATCGCCTTGGATACACACGGGGGTTATGACGGCTGGGAAACCATTTTAGTAAAAGAAAAAACAAATTAATTATACCAAATCAAATGAAAAAGATTATTTATATTCTGGTAGCATCATTGCTTGTAAGCTGTAATTTTTTCAAATCTTCTTCCTCTGAAATGACAGAAGAACCTCCTATCATAACAGAAGATGAAGCAACACAAGAGAATACAGAAGATGATTATATCCCTAATATTCCCGATGGAGTAAGTGATATTGCCTTCAAAAGAGAGAAAGGGGAGGCAATCCTTATGGGGGATACTATTGCTACTTATGATAAAAAAGGGAAATTCTTGGAGTATCGCATGGATCTGGATCGGAAGTTTGTTACGATCAAGGCAATTTCAGAGCTAATGTATAATGATACCCAAGAATATTGTAATGAGTATCATTTTGTAAAGGCCGAATTGCCCAATGGAGAACCCCTTATTCTCGACGGAAGGCGTGTTTATAAGCTCCAAGAGAAGCCTTTTGAAAAAGTTTTCGATGCTTCACAGGCAATTCGGATTTATCGGACAGAATATTATGGACAACCTATCTTTACAGATGAGCTTACAGGCTGTGACTCTCCTTTTGACCCTGTAGTATTGGTCTCTATAGATGGCTTCAAGGGCTTGGTTACTTTGGAAAAAAATGATATCGCTCATCAGGTATTTAATTATGATCATTCTTCAAGGAGAAAAGTAGATTTTTTAGAATTTTGTAATGGCGATGGTTGCGGAGACGAAGTACTTAATGCACAACTAACTTCAGATGGAATCGTGCTTAAAATGCATAGAAATTTCCAAGATGGTTATACTAATTATAAGATACTTTTGACCAAAGAAGAACAAGGGTATAAGGCTACTTACTTGGACTACCCAGAGCCTTCCTATGACGATTAAAAATTTAAGGAATAAAAGTATATCCTATTCTCTCCAAGGAAAATACGCCTATTAATATAGATGGTGACACTTGGGATTTGATAGATATAGCTTTGGATACACACGGGGGGTATGACGGCTGGGAAACCATTTTAGTAAAAGAAAAAACAAATTAATTATACCAAATCAAATGAAAAAGATTATTTATATTCTGGTAGCATCATTGCTTGTAAGCTGTAATTTTTTCAAATCTTCTTCCTCTGAAATGACAGAAGAACCTCCTATCATAACAGAAGATGAAGCAACACAAGAGAATACAGAAGATGATTATATCCCTAATATTCCCGATGGAGTAAGTGATATTGCCTTCAAAAGAGAGAAAGGGGAGGCAATCCTTATGGGGGATACTATTGCTACTTATGATAAAAAAGGGAAATTCTTGGAGTATCGCATGGATCTGGATCGGAAGTTTGTTACGATCAAGGCAATTTCAGAGCTAATGTATAATGATACCCAAGAATATTGTAATGAGTATCATTTTGTAAAGGCCGAATTGCCCAATGGAGAACCCCTTATTCTCGACGGAAGGCGTGTTTATAAGCTCCAAGAGAAGCCTTTTGAAAAAGTTTTCGATGCTTCACAGGCAATTCGGATTTATCGGACAGAATACTATGGGGTAGGAGTCTTCGATGAGGATGGGCTTACTGGTTGTGAAGCTCCTTTTGATCCTGTGGTATTGGTTACTATAGATGGTTTTAAGGGACTAGTTACTTTAGAGAAAAATGATTTCGCTCTTGAAGCCTTTGGGTATGACCATTCATCAAGAAAAAAAGTAGATTTCTTTGAACTTGCTGAAAATGAAGGATTTGGTGATGAAGTGAAAAAAGCAGCCCAAACCCCCGATGGGATTGTCCTTACTATACACAGAGATTTTCAAGAAGGATATACCGATTATAAAGTACTCATAACCAAAGAAAAAGACACGTATAGAGCCGTCTATTTAGATTTTCCTGAAACAAAATATGATGAGTAATGGATGTAGATTTCAAACAGAAAAAACTCCAACAACATAAGAACCTTGCCTCAGGGCTTTTACTACTGATGTTAGCGCTCTATATAACAGCGGTTATTTGCCAGCGTAAAGCACCCCAGTGGAGTTGGGTGGGCTATCTGAAGGCTTTTTCAGAAGCGGCTATGGTGGGAGCACTAGCGGACTGGTTTGCCGTGGTAGCACTCTTTCGCCGTCCTATGGGGCTGAATATCCCACATACCAATCTCATTGAGGCTAGAAAGAATGATATAGGTGAGAACTTAGGGACATTTGTGGTAGAAAACTTTCTAAAATCACAGCAAATACGCCCTTATATTGCTAAGATCAAGCCTTCTTCCTTTCTCTTAGATTGGCTTTCCAAGGAAAGTACTCCTGCTCAGCTAACGACTTTCCTTCAGGGGTATCCACTTCATACCAAAGCCAGTACGCTTTTGGTGCAATTCTTGAAAGAACATAAGCATGAGGGCTTACTCTCTGAAGCACTTAAGAAAGTAGCTACCTATCTTGATACACATCGCCAGATATTGGAACGACAGATTGACGACCAGTTTCCCATGATTGTCCCTGCTTTTGTCAGAGAAGCCATAGCCGAAAAGGTGGCTGAGGGACTTTACCAATATATACTCAAAATGGCACAGGAACCTTCCCATCCTATTCGAGCAGAGATTACTGGGGAGCTTTATGACTTTGCCCAAAGGCTAGATACGTCCCAATGGCAGCAACAACTAACAGCTTTACTCCAAAAGGGAATCGCGCACCTTACCGAGGAGCTACGAGCCAATATGGCGCTACAATCTCAGATAGATACTTGGCTGCAGAAGATTGCCTATCAGTTTGTTTTGAGAAACAAGCAGGAGGTAGGTCGCCTTATTTCCGCAACAGTAGCACAGTGGGAGGGGCGTCAGCTGAGTGAAAAATTGGAATTGGAGGTAGGTAAGGACTTACAATTTATCCGTGTCAATGGTACTTTAGTAGGGGGATTGGTAGGGCTAATAATTTACTTTATCACTCAGCTTTTCTAAAAGCCAAATTTTGACTATCTTTGCACCCTGAAAAAGAGTCTTATATGAATTTTGAATTACTATCTACAGATGCCACCACTCATGCTCGAGCAGGGCGTATTACCACTGACCATGGTGTGATAGAAACACCTATCTTTATGCCTGTGGGAACAGTGGCATCTGTAAAAGGGGTACAACAGCGAGAGCTTGCCCAAGATATCAATGCCGATATTATCCTTGGAAATACATATCATCTCTACTTGCGCCCTACGACTTCTATATTGGAGCAGGCAGGGGGCTTACATAAGTTTATGCACTGGGACAGAAACATCCTTACCGACAGTGGGGGGTATCAAGTATATTCTTTTTCCAGTACCCGAAAGATAAAGGAAGAAGGAGTACGATTCAAAAGCCATATTGACGGCTCTTATCACTTCTTTTCTCCTGAAAAATCTATGGAGATTCAGCGCAGCATAGGGGCAGATATCATTATGGCCTTTGACGAATGTACGCCCTATCCTTGCGAATATGCCTATGCCAAGCGTTCTATGCACATGACACATCGTTGGTTAGACCGCTGCATAAGTTACCTAGAGGAGAATGCACCTAAGTATGGGTACAACCAGTCTCTTTTCCCTATTGTACAAGGGTCTGTATATACTGACTTGCGCCGAGCCTCTGCTGAATATATAGCATCCAAAGGGGCTGATGGAAATGCTATCGGAGGACTTTCCGTAGGAGAGCCTGCCGAGAAGATGTATGAGATTACTGAGATTGTTTGCGATATTCTCCCCAAGGATAAGCCTCGATACCTTATGGGGGTGGGAACGCCTATTAATATATTAGAGAACATTGCCTTGGGAGTGGATATGTTTGACTGTGTGATGCCAACCCGCAATGCACGCAATGGCATGCTCTTTACCGCGCATGGTACCATTAATATAAAAAATAAAAAGTGGGAAAACGATTTTTCACCTATTGATGAAAATGGTTATACCTTTGTAGATACTTATTATACCAAGGCTTACTTGCGCCATCTCTTTGCTGCTGAGGAGTTCTTGGGCAAGCAGATTGCTACCATTCACAACTTGGGCTTCTACCTATGGTTGGTACGTGAGGCAAGAAAACATATTTTACAAGGCGATTTCTCCCAGTGGAAAAACCAAATGGTCAACCAGATGAATAACCGTTTGTAATCCCTGTGTAAACTTGACAAGGAATGAAAATAATTGACCGATACATACTTAAGCGTTATTTCCTGACGTATTCCGCTCTCTTCCTAATGTTTATTCCCATTGGTATTTTGGTGGATTATGCCGAGAAGAACCAGAAGATGACAGAGAACAATGCCCCTACTGAGGCAATATTGAAGTATTATGCCAACTTTGTGGTGCATTTTGCTAATATTCTCTTTCCTATCTTCCTTTTCCTTTCGGTGATATGGTTCACCTCCAAGTTGGCTGAGAAAACGGAGATTGTGGCTATGCTCAGTTCTGGGATTTCCTATAATCGTTTCTTACGTCCTTATTTCTATGGGGCTACGATACTTTCAGTCTTTGTCTTGCTGATGGGTATGTTTGTAGTACCTTATTCCAGTGGAGTATATAATGAGTTTTATGGCACCTATCTCTCCAAAGGTCTCTATTCCAAAGGAACTAAGCTATATAACCAAATTAATAAGAACGAGTATATCTATGTGAGTAGCTTTGATGCTAATGAAAATCAAGGGGATAACTTTGTCTTAGAACGCTTTGATGGGCTTACTATGACCGATAAGATCACAGCCAGCACTATCCAGTGGATAGAGAAAGATAGTGTAAGGACTTATAGGCTCTATGACTATACTCATCGCAAAGTAGGGGAGCGAGATGATATCTATGAACAGATTTATCAGAAAGACACCCTACTTAATTTCAAAACAACCGATCTACTCCCCATAGAATATGCCGCTGAGACTAAGAATTTCTTTGAACTAAAGAAGTTTATCGCTCAGGAGCGACAAAAAGGTTCGCCTAATATCCGTATTTATGAGTTGGTGTATTACCGTCGTTGGGCAGCGATATTCAACGTATTTATATTGACTATCATAGGAGTAGCCGTTTCTTCAGTTAAGAAGCGAGGGGGTATGGGGGTCAATCTGGCCTTTGGGGTGCTCATCGGTTTCTCTTATGTGTTCTTTGAGCGTGTCTTTGGAATCATGGCGGAGAAGTCAGGGATTACCCCCCTTATGGCGGTGATTATTCCCAATGCGATATTTGCCCTATTAGCCGTCTATATGATACGAAAATCAAGGAGGTAGACTCAGTGGTCAGAGGTTAGAAATATAGAAATAACAAAAAACTATAAAATCATGAAAAACTATCTACTATTTCTAGTAAGTATTTTATGTACCTCATGCTTGGTTTCACGTATGTCAAGACCAATTATTACAGGGCGGGTGTTGGATTACCATGGGAATCCTATAGAACACTGCCAAGTAGGAGAGGTCTTTACCGATGAGCAAGGGTATTTCAGACTTCCTGAACGGAGGTACCATGAATTTACTTTTATAGGCTTTGAAGCACCTCCTGTACATGTAAATGAACAGGTCAATAAGCAAGGTTATGAACCTGATTTCATTGTAATGTGGAATCGCTATGGTGGTGGAGACTCTAA
>NZ_CALHGG010000086.1 GCF_938029845.1 uncultured Capnocytophaga sp. | reverse complement strand
TTGGGTGCGCTATCAGGAGCTTATCGGCTGCTTTAAGTGGTGTGAGTGTTCCCTCGGCACTTAAGAGCTTACCGTCTTGCCAGAAGCCTGAAGCCTGTGTCTCTGGATTGAAGAGTACGAGCTTGCTAAGCATCGCTTTCACCACAGGGTGCTCTAGGATTTTTGCCAATTCAGCAACTGTAAAGAGCGTTTGTGAAAGCATGGCTTGTTCCAAAGATAAGCGGGTACGGCTGTACTGTTTTGTTAGGTAGGTCTTGCTGTCCTTGAGGGCTTCTACCTGCTTGTCTTTCTTATACTTATCAGGGATAGACTTGAGGGTCTTGTCGCCTTTGGTTACTTCCAATTCAGCCTTGCCTTGTTCGTCAATAACCAACTTAATAGTGGTGTCGTCTAACACAAGAGTAGATTTCTCCATAATCTGTTGGGTCGCCTTGGCTTCCATTGCCCAGCTAAAGCGGATACTATCCTCATAACCTGCATTGCGGGAGAGGTTATCCAAGCCTATCTCCACCGCATTCTTCTCACTCTCTTGGCGCTGCTGACCGAACTGCTTGCTTTCCTTGAGGAAGGTTTGCAAGAGGTTATAACGGCTTACTAAGTCTTCCTCTTCTTTTTTCTTGTTAATAGGTACCAATCCTAAAGCCATGACATAGTCCTTATCACGCTTTTCTATGATTTTTTGGATGACTTCATCCAACTTGATCTCGCCTGTAAGCACCGCAGAATACAGCTTTACACGACGATACCCCATCCCTTCGGAAAGGTACTTGGCTGACTCTTGTATGAGCTTCCAACCCTCTTTGCCTACTGACTGATGTATGCGGTGATACCAATCCACATCTATAGCACCACGCTGGAAGTCGTCACGTGGCACGGTAGAGTATTGGGAGACAATCGTTTCCTTTTCCGCATCCATATAATCGGTCGTATGGGCGATAAACCACCAAATAGCCTCCTTGAAGTCCTTGATCTGGAGGTAGTCCCCTATCCAGTCTGCCCAGTGTAGGGCGTAGCAAGCCACTTCCACCAAGCGCTTGTTGGTGATTTTGAGTGTGTCTAAATGCGCCTTAAAGGCAGTAAAAGTATCCGTCGCGCTCGGCTGGCTCACCTCCAAGATATGGCTAAAGGTACGGCGCTTGGTAAGATCATTGCCGTAGTAATAGCCCTTAGCAAAAGGCTCCTTGCCCATACGCTCTAAGGCCTCAAAGAAGTAGTGCATGCCCTCTATCTCTTGCAGGTATCGTATGTAGATAGAGGCATCGGTAGGTAGGTCTCCGCGCTGGAGCTCCATCTGGAGCATACGCATTTTGAGCAGTTCCAGCTGGGTATCAGGGAAGGTAAGTGAAGTTCTAAGCGCCTCGGGCAGTCTTCGGTAGAAGTAGTTTTCTCCTCCTTGGACTATGGTAAAGAGTTCGTCCTCCAAAAGGCAGAAGAACAAGAGGTCATCTGCCGAGAGTTGTCCTTTTTGGTAGAGGTTTAGGGTCAGCCCCATCAGACTTCTTCCTATCCCTGGTAGGCGTTCGTCCTCACGCACCTTGGCACGTAGCCCTGTCAGTACGCTCTGAGGGGTATAGGAAGAAAGGTCGTCCTTGGTTTGTTTTTGGGCATAAGTGTAGTAAAGCAACTGCCAGAGCTTAAAGCGCTGCTCAGGGGTATAATAGTCTATATCTCCTTCTTCATCTTGGTCTATAGAGATGACATAGTCTTGGATAACATCTGTCCAGCTCAAATCTTCGTAATCACGCTCTATGGTTATATGGCGCTTTTCAGGTGGATAGGTAGCCAACGCATCTTCAAAAACAGAGAGCTTAAAACTGGCCAAAAACGCCTTGTCCTGGGCATAAGCCTCACTTATAGGGGTCAAAAGGTCTTCCAAGCGGCGGGCTTCACTATCGTAATAATTTCCCAAATCACCCTTGAAAGCCACCTTGAAGTCAGGGTAATAGCCTGCCAGATAGTCCTTTAGTTGCTTGGGTACTTTGTTTTCATAATAAAGATTTTGGCAATAGCGTATTGCATACTGGTACTCTATCTCATTGAGCTGGTGCTTTTGATGCCAGTCTTTCCATAGCACTGCCAAAGGATAATCCTCCAATACCTCCATAGGGGTTTCGCCCTCTTTGGTAGCATGCATTCGATAGATTTGTTGCCCCAGTAGCTGTGTCCTTGTTTCCCCTTGGTACCACTCACAAACATATTCGTAGTCTTTGTTCTTTCGCCATAGGGTTAATAGGTCGTTAAGGGCTTCACGTACTTTCTCCACCCTTATGATTTTGTCAAAGAGGAAGCCCTTTTTCTCCTTGCGCTCCTTGTCAAACTGAGGCTGAGGCAAGGTAAAGGACGTTAAGTTCTCAAAATTGATCACGCCAAAACCATTAGAGAGGTCATAGCGCTGCTCTCCTGTCTCATCAGGGTTGTAAGCGAGCTTGTCCATAAGCACCTGCTCGTTCTTGGTGAGCTTACGCCCCTTATAGGCTTCTACTTGCTCGGCTACATAATCGGTAAGCCTTTGTTCTTCCTGCAATACGGAGAGAATTTCCAAAGCCGCCAAGCGCTGGTCAGCACTCTTGGAGACAATAAGGCGGGAGGTACTATCCTTAAGCACCGCTTCGGGTTGCTTGATAAGTAGTGCCACACTCTCCTTGCGTTGTTCCTTGTTCTTGCGGGAGAGTACCTGCTCTATCGCCAAGATATCGTCCTGTACCAAAGGTACTTTCTTAAGAATCTCAAAAGCAATCTCGGCTACATAGGAAGCCTTATCATTTAGGGCGGTACGTACTAAGGCACGCTGCCAAGAGTCAGCTGGATACTTTTCAGGTTTCTTTTTCTTATCTTCCTCACTCCAATAATGATAACGCCCGCGACCTAGCACTGGATATACATTCTGTAGGAGGTTCTGGCGCACCTCTACAGGAATTTCCGAGAGTTCCCCTGCCAAGAGTTTTTGCTGTGCTTCATTAGCTTCACCTATCAAAAAGCGGTAAATATTCTGTGGCTTTAGAGTAAAGTTGAGCCAACGGAAGCCCACACCCTCAAAGTGTTTGCCCTCCTTAGGTAGCGCCTTGGCAACCGCGTGCATACGGTCAAAAAGAGCCTGGGAGATGCTGCCTTCGGGGAGGTTCTGCAGGAGCCAACAATCCAGATCAGCCGCTTCTCCGAAATGGGCTTCCGCATAGGTGGCTATCTCCCTGTCAGTTCTTCTGGTTTCTCGAACAAAGTAGAGGGTAACGATACGTCCCTCGTGGCTTGTCTGAGGGTCTTGGATAGCCTTCACTGCCAAGCTGATCGCCTGTTGTACACTGCGTACCCCCACTGCCCATAGGGCGACATAGCGTTCTACATTATCCTTGCTGTTTACGGCTTTCTCAGCAGCTGCACGGTCATTGAGGAAAGTTTGTGCCAGCTCCAATATGCGCTTGATCACAGATTGCTGAGGTGCTTCCCAGCTAAAGCCAAACCATACATCTACCGCACGTACCACACTGCTAAAGCGGGTGAGGTTGTGCTCCAAAATCACGCCTATAAAATGCTGCAAGGAAGCCAAAGAGGTACCGTCCAAGGATTCCAAAATCATCTGCCTTAGCCCTTCCTGAAGCTGAGCGGCTAGAAGGAGTTGCTCCACCAAGGTGCGGTAACGCGTATCCTCCACCATCAGGGCTGCCTTGATAAGGACAGTACATACGCCCCCTATTTCATCTTCACCCGAGAAGATGTCTTTGAAGAGCTCATAATAGGCATCGGGGTTTTCGTCAAGGAGCGAAGCAAAGAACACCTCCACAGTATACTCCTTATAGACCACATATTGGAATTGCTCGGCTATAGGCAACACGCCCACTCCTGAGGAGTAATGGATATGTAGCGTACGCATCTTAGAGAGTTGTATCTCTATATAGTCGGCAGGATTCTCCGAGCGGAAAGGGCGACGACCCCACCCTCTTTGATAGGGATAGGCTACTAAAGAGTCCCAAACGCGTTGTGCATAGGGAGCTATTTCTTTGCCAAAAAGCAGCAAAGCAAGTGCCTTTCCTTCCTTGCTCTCCCAGAGCTTATCAGGGAAGTTGTAGGAGGCAAACTCCCGCTCGAAGGCACTTGACTCATCGTAGTCTATCAGGTTTGTAATATATGCACCCAACTTTTGATAGGGGGCGGAGAAAGAAGCCAAATCGGCTTCTTTGAGTTCTTTAGGCTCATGCTTACCTAAGAACTTGTCGGCTTGTTCTTGCTTGATCATTCATTTAAGGGTTATTAGATTAAAAAACAGGTAGTTGCTTGGTGCTTCTGAAATCTCTTATCTCTACAGTCTGATTTTCTTCATCTATTTTATAATAAAGGGCAAATCTCCCATTTAGAAAGAATCTTTTGTACAGATCTAATTTCTTACTATATTTAGCTGAAAAATATGGATTTTCTGCGAGATTATCCTCCAGACTTTCAACAGCCTTTATTATCTTAAGGGAATAATTAAAAGAGCCATTATGTTCTTCCCAATAATCTAGCGTTTCATAGTACTTACTTTCAGCTTCTATCAGCCATTTTACTACCATATCTTTCTCTTACTTTTTTACGTACTTCCTCACTACTGATGATTTTCCCTTCTTTTGACTGCTGTTCTGCTCTTTCAAAATAAGCTATCTCCTCATCAGTAAGTTCATAATAAAAATCAGTTTCCTCCTCCATTGCTCGGCTCAAGAGCTGGTTGTATTGCGCTATAGGAAGCACGGCATACATAGCGTTACCGTCTTCATCGTTAAGGAATTGAGGCGTTAAGTCGTTCATAATGGTTAATGATTAATGCGAATCAATAGTTAAAATATTATTCTTTAACTTTTTAAGACGCAATAAATTGCGTCTCTACGCATGCGCAGGCTAAGACAACTCTTGATGAGTGTAGTCCTTTGTTAAGGCACAATTTATTACGCCTTAACAAATTGGACTATACAATCATTTTTCTACTATTGATATTATTAACGAATAGAGAACCGTGAATAGTGGTCTGTCACTAACAACTAACCACTATTCACTAATAACTATTCACTTTTCACTCTCTCAATAAGTTGTGAAGTAGAGCTATCATGTTTGGCTGACTGAGCAGCTGAAAAGTCCTTCAAGATAGTACCCGCCAATTGCTTGCCAAGCTCTACACCCCATTGGTCATAGCTATAGATATTCCATAGCACCCCTTGTACAAAGATCTTATGTTCGTATAGGGCAATGAGCTTTCCTAGGCTCTCAGGGGTAAGTTTGTCAATAAGTAGGGTGGTAGTAGGCTTATTCCCCTCAAATACCTTGAAAGGTACTAGGTGTTCCGCTACCCCTTCAGCACGTACTTGCTCAGGAGTTTTGCCATTCATGAGTGCTTCTGTCTGAGCGAGGAAGTTAGCCATGAGCTTATCTTGGTGATCCTTATCTCCGTAAAGGGAGTGCTTGAAGCCGATAAAGTCGGTAGGAATGCGCTTGGTACCTTGGTGAATGAGTTGGAAGAAAGCATGTTGGGCATTGGTGCCTGGCTCTCCCCATACAATAGCACTCGTTTGGTAGCTGACACGCTGTCCGCTGCGGTCTATATACTTTCCATTGCTCTCCATAATGGCCTGTTGTAGGTAGGCAGGAAAGCGGTGTAAGTATTGGGTATAGGGGATAATGGCTTCGGTTTCTGCTCCGTAGAAGTTGGTATACCACACAGAGAGCAAGGCTAAGAGTACAGGAAGGTTTTCCTTAAAGGGTGCCGTACGGAAGTGCTGATCCATCTTCTGGGCACCCAAAAGAAGGGCAGCAAAGTTCTCATATCCTACCGAAAGGGCAATGGTAAGTCCCACCGCACTCCACAAGGAGAAACGCCCCCCTACCCAGTCCCACATAGGGAACACATTCTCAGGAGCAATACCGAACTCGTCTATCTTCTTGAGGTTGGTGGAAACCGCTACAAAGTGCTTGGCTACATCGGACTCTTTGGCATGCTTGAGGAACCACTTTTTCACTGTAAGAGCGTTAGAGAGGGTCTCCTGAGTGGTAAAGGTCTTGGAGACAATCACAAAAAGAGTCGTCTCAGGGTTAAGGTGCTTAATCACTTCATGTACATGGTCTCCATCTACATTGCTGATAAAGTGAATGTTGAGGTGATTCTTGTAGAATTTCAAGGCTTCAGAGACCATCACAGGACCTAAGTCTGAACCACCGATACCGATATTCACCACATCGGTAAAGGGCTTGCCTGTATAACCTTTGCGCTTACCAGAGATGATTTCCTGCGAGAAAGCCTTGATTTTGGCTTTTACTTCCTCCACCTCTGGAATTACATTTTGCCCATCTACAAGGATTTCCTTCTCTGCCGAACGCAAAGCAGTATGTAGTACCGCACGGCCCTCGGTAGCGTTGATCTTGTCGCCTGTGAAATACTTCTCAATAGAGGTCTTTAGGTCGCACTCTTGAGCCAATTGCAAAAGCAAATTACGGGTAGTCTCGTCCCAATTGTTCTTAGAGTAATCCACCCAAAAGTCCTCCCACTGGAGGGTATACTTAGGGGCACGTGCCGCATCTTGGGCAAAGAGCTGTTGCAAGGTAATATCTTTCACCTTAGCGAAATGGGCTTCTAAGGCTACCCAAGCCTTTGTTTGTGTAGGATTCTGTGTTGCTAACATTATTTTTTTAGTTTTTAGTTTTGAATTTTGAGTTCTAAGGGGATTAATAGTGACAAGTGACTAACTACTGACTAATAACAACTAACCACTGAATCTACCGCAAAGATAGTCTTTTTTATGCTCTTAGCAAATATTTTCCGCTTTTTTTGTATTTTTGCCCATCCAATGAGCCAGTATGCAAATTAGATAATTGACAAACAACTCAAAACTCATGAAGAAATTCCTATTATTCCTTCTCCCACTGCTTTCCTTAGCGCAGGAGAAGACCGCCCCCGACTATATCAAA
This sequence comes from uncultured Capnocytophaga sp., assembly GCF_938029845.1. Classification (GTDB taxonomy): domain Bacteria; phylum Bacteroidota; class Bacteroidia; order Flavobacteriales; family Flavobacteriaceae; genus Capnocytophaga. The sequence goes on along the minus strand of NZ_CALHGG010000086.1, from coordinate 7,167 downwards.
ACGATTATTTTCCGCTCAGGGGATGACCCTTATAGCCAACTGCCCATTGTAAGCTTGGGAGGCTCCTTTACGCTTTCCTTTGACGACTTACGTGGAGGCGAGACGGATTACTACTATACCCTAACGCACTGCAACTACAACTGGCAGCCTTCAGACTTACTCAAGAGCGAGTACCTCCGTGGCATGGACGATGTACGACTAACCGAGTACCGCCATTCCTATAGCACACTACAACCCTACACACACTATAGCCTAACCTTGCCCAATGACGATACAGACTTCTTGCTTACGGGTAACTATCTGCTGACCATCACCGATAGTGAGCAGCAACCTATCTTTACCCGCCGCTTTGTTCTCTATAGCCCTACTACTACCGTACAGCTCTCTGTAAAGCAGTCGCGCGAAGTCAAGTATGCCGAGACACGCCAAAGTGTCCAGATGAGGATCTCCTCCAAGTCCCTACAATTTGTCTCTCCCAATACAGCTGTCAAGGTGACGATCCTACAAAACTACCGTTGGGACAATGCTATAACCAATATACCCCCCCAATATATCTTGGGCAATGACTTGGTGTATAAGTACGATCGGGAAACCTCCTTTGAGGGGGGCAATGAGTATTTTTACTTTGAAAACCGCGACCTGCGCTCCCCTACCTCTGGGGTATATACGACTCGCCGTGAGGGGGACAAGTACCTATGCCAGCTCTTTACTCAGGCACCACGTGCTCATCTGCCTTACACCTATAACCCTGATATAGATGGGAACTTTCGTATAGTAAGCGATCATGGTCGCGATAATACCATTGAGGGAGAATACGCCTTGGTACAGTTCAGCTTAGCCAATAACAATCTCTCACCCAGTGACCAAGTGTATGTATATGGTGCTTTCTCCGATAATGCCCTGACAGAGCCATATCAGCTCCATCTGGACGAAAAACAAAATGTATATGTGGGAAATGTATATCTAAAGCAGGGATTTTATAACTACAAGTTTGCCCTAAAGCGCAACGGAAAGGCTGACTATAACGCCATAGGGGGCAATTTTTACCAAACGGAAAATACCTATACCGTTTTGGTCTATTACCGTGACACTGCCGACCGCTACGACCGAGTCATCGGTATGGGAAGCCTACAAAGCACACAAGTTACGAGGTAATTTGCCAATGAGTCCATTAACTAACATGAGTTTGATATAACGAAAGCTCCCACTGATTTTCGCGGATTTCACAGATTTTCTATGTCTGTGTAAATTACTGCTTAGTTGTATCATTTTCTCCATGAAAATCTGTGTTTCACATACCCAGCTGTGAGCACTCGCTGGCTTTGTGGGAGGAAAAATATAATCTTGCTTACGTCGAACTCACCTTATTTATTGACCTTATTACTTTTTAGGTACTGTAGGCATAGGACAATATTTGCCTAAAGATTTTCGCCGCTGAGCAATGTAGTTGTATACAAAATCAGCTATAGGAGTGGGAGTTATTTTTAAGAAAAAACGCAACAAAGGGAACAACTGACATTCTTTTAGAAAATGATAGACAGCTTGTGAGTGGGTATAAAAGATAGCACCTATCTTCACTACAATTGTTTTCTGTGTAAGCGCTTCTAAATGATGTTGCTTGCATATATCCATTCCTTCCTTCGATGTTTTGGCTATGTAAAGAAATTTCCCTTCCTTATCTTTTTGTGATAAGAAATAAGCAATTTGATTACAAAACAAGCAATCTCCGTCATATAATAGAAACCTTTCTTCCATAATTTCTTTGATTTACAACCTAAATATATCCTGCGTAGCGACCCCTAGTTCAGGAAACTTCACCGAATAAATGATAATAAAAATTTGTCAATGTGCCAATGTGCTAATTAGCAGATTGACTCATTGACAAATTGATTCATTGACAAATTAAAATGTAATCGGCCCTGAGAAGGTCGTCGTTGTGCTCTCTATACGATTTTCACCGCTATAAACCTCTATCTTGAGCTTGAGCTTGCGTTCGGTAACAAAAGCCTGATGCATCTTGATAAAGAGGGTACCACTGACCAATCCTTGCTTACCAAGATGAATGTCAGGATTTCCTACAATCTCTATTTTTGCTTGTTTAGGCTCTACGATCTTGAAGGTGAGGTGATCAAAATCCTGTGTGGTCTTATTGATAATCTTGTAGGTATAGACATTGGAAATGATATCCCCTTCTTTTTGGTAGAGCTGACCTGGAAGTCTTAGAATATTGGCTTGTACATCACTACGCAAGAAGAGTAGCCCAATAAGAATACCCACCAATATGGTAAGCACCGAAGCATAACCTTTCATACGTGCGGTAAAGCGGAACGGCTCTTTCTTAGCGATTTCCTCTTCGCTGGCAAAGCGTATCAGCCCCTTAGGCATACCGGACTTGACCATCACCTCATCACAGGCATCTATACAAGCGGTACAGTTCACACACTCCAATTGCGTACCATTGCGAATGTCTATATTGGTTGGGCAGACATGCACACACTGGAAACAGTCTATACAGTCACCATTGCCCAAGGCTTTCCTATCTTCATTCTTGCGGAACTTCTTACGTCCATTTTCTCCCTCACCACGCTTGTAGTCATAAGCCACCACAATGGACTTGTTGTCCAGTAGTACCCCCTGCAAGCGCCCATAAGGACAAGCAATGATACATACTTGTTCGCGAAACCAAGCAAAAACAAAGTAGAATACTCCGGTGAAGATAAGCAGCGCAATGAAGGTATTGAGGTGCTTTAGTGGTCCTTCCTTGATCTCTACCAGCAGCTGATCACTACCGATGATATAGGCCAAAAAGACATTGGACACCACAAAGGAAATCACAAAGAAGACAAACCACTTAAGTCCTTTTTTGCGGATTTTCTCCCAGTCCCAAGCCTGTTTGTCAAGCTTCATCTGTGCATTGCGGTCACCCTCTATGGCATACTCCACACGGCGGAAAACCATCTCAAGGAAGATCGTCTGTGGACAGATCCACCCACAAAAAATACGTCCAAAAGCCACCGTAAAGAGCAGGATAAAGACCACTCCTATAATCATAGAAAGCACAAAAAGGTAAAAGTCTTGTGGCCAAAAAGGAAAACCAAAGATATTAAACCTTCGCTCTAAAATATTGAAAAGGAGAAACTGATTTCCATCTATCTTGAGAAAAGGAGAAACAAAGAAAATGGTCAATAGCAGATAGCTCACATACTTGCGATAGCGGTAATAACGCCCTTTGGGTTTCTTAGGAAATACCCATACACGCTTGCCTGAAGTATCTACCGTACCTATAGAATTGCGAAAGGATTCTTGTTCCATAAGGATAATATGTTAAAAAACTACTGCAAATTTACGTATTCTTTTTATGTACCTTCGTTTTTCTCCCTACTTTTTTACCCAACAAACAAAATTTATAATCATTCTATTTTCAAGAAGAAATCTATAATTCTATAGATGTTTTCTATAATCATTAATTATGACACCTATAACAACTGACCTCTGTCCTCTGACTACTGTCTTCTGACGCCTTTAACGACCAGCTCCAAGCTTGTCCTCCCCTGCCAAGAGTTTTCAGTCAGTTGGTAGGCAATGGTAAGAGGCTGACCGCTTTCTATAAGTTCTTTTTGGGGAGCTAAGCCAAAGCCTACCGCTACAAAATCATGATTACTCTTAGGATCAGTCAGTATCATACGCAGGTGAGAAAAGTCTTTGCCCACCCTTCGCACTTCCTTAGCCAAGACCCCACGAGCATAGAAGACGGGGGTCATGTTCTTAGGACCAAAGGGGGCAAAGCGTTGCAAACAGCGATAGAAGGTATAGGTAATATCCCCCAAGGGTAACTCACCACTTAGGGTGAGCTTAGGGGAGCGAAGCTCTTGAGGGAGGGTGCGCTCCACCACCTCTTGGAATTTCTGCTTAAAGCGCTCGTAATTCTCTGGTCGTAGGGTCATACCTGCCGCAGCAGTATGCCCACCAAATTGTATCAGCTCATCTTTGCACTCACAAAGCGCCTCATACAAGTTGAATCCCTTAACTGAACGTGCTGAGGCTGCCAATACATCTCCACTTTGGGTAAAGACGATAGTCGGACGGTAATAGGTCTCTATCAGCCGCGAGGCTACAATCCCTATGACACCTTTGTGCCAATCTTGGGAAAAGACCACCGTTGCGGGTGCCTCTTCTTCTCCTTGGGAGAGAATCATACACAAAGCTTGTTCGGTGATTTGTTCGTCAGTAGTTTTACGTTGGGTGTTGAGGTACTCCAGCTCTGTCGCCTTGTCCAAATCGCGACCTATGAGAAAGCGTACTGCCTTTTCAGCATGCTCCATACGACCTGCTGCATTGATACGTGGAGCCGCTACGAAGACCAAGTCTCTCACCTCCACAGGTCTTTTGGAAGATGCCAACAGCAGCTGCATAACCTCAGTTGGTTGCTGGTTGATCAGCTGTAACCCTGTATGTACCAATATGCGATTCTCCCCTGTAAGAGGAACAATATCGGCACAAGTAGCCAAGGCTACCAAGTCTAAGTATTTGTAAGCGGTCTCTGGAGAAAAATCTAAGGTCTTGCAGAGGGCTTGTACGAGCTTAAAGCCAATACCACAGCCACAAAGTTCCTTATAGGGATAGGAGCAATCTGCTCGCTTCGGGTTAAGCACAGCAAGCGCTTCGGGTAGGGTCTCCGAAGGGGTGTGATGGTCAGTGATGATCATATCTATCCCACGCTCACGGGCATAAGCAACCCGCTCATGGGACTTGATCCCACAGTCCAAGGTAATGATAAGTGGTATTTGGTTATCATCGGCGAAGTCTATCCCTTGGGAAGAGACTCCATAGCCTTCCCTATATCTATCTGGCACATAAGTGAATACATTAGGATAAATAGCCGATAGGAACAGATATAGCACTGCCACCGAACAGGTACCATCTACATCGTAGTCCCCGTAGATGAGTATCGGCTGTTCACTGCTTATAGCTAGAAGAATACGCTCCACAGCCTTATCCATATCCTTCATCAGAAAAGGATCATGGAGATCAGCCAAGGAGGGATTAAAAAAAGCCCTTGCTTCCTCAAAGGAGGTAATCCCTCTTTGTAGCAGTAGGCTTGCAATGGTTCTATGCCATGGAAGCACCTCCTTAAAAAGCGAACGCGTAAGCGCTTCTACCGCTTCCTTAGGGGGTGCGGGCAAGAAATCCCAAACTAACTTACTCGGCATTATAAGGATGTTCTTCCGAGTTAAAGAACAACTTGATATGAACGGTAGCGAATTGGCGGAACATGGCTATTACTCCACAGTATTTTTCTACTGAAAGGCTCACCACATGAGTGATTTGTTCTACATCCAAATCTTCCCCCTCAAAGTAGTAATTTACGGTTACTTCCTCATAGGTGCGAGGGTGGTTTTTGGTCAATTTCCCTTGTACTTCAAGAGTAAAGTTGTCCAATACGATTTGCTTTTTCTTAAGCAAGGCTAGCACATCCAATCCTGTACAACCTGCCAAGGCAGAAAGCATCAAGGCTTTGGGGTGCATCCCATTGTTTTCTCCTCCGTTCTCAGGAGTAGTGTCGATAAAGAATGAATTTCCACTGGGGTTGGTGGAGGTGAACTGCATGTCTCCTTCCCAATAGGCGGTTACTTCGTGCATGTATGTTTGATAATTTAGTACTTTACTTTTTCTTAGGACTACAACCTGCCATGGTGGTAATCTGAATTGCCTCGGTAGGGGCTAGGTATTGGTTGCGGGTTACCACTTCCGCCACGGTGTTGCGGGCAAATTCCTCAAAGGCTTTCGCCAGAGGTGTACCTTCCTGTAGGGCAGCAGGGCGTCCCACATCACCTGATTCACGTAAGCCCTGTACCAGTGGAATCTCTCCGAGCAATGGAGTATCTGTACGTTCGGCTAAGGATTTTACCCCCTCTTTGCCAAAGATATAATACTTATTCTCTGGAAGTTCGGCGGGGGTAAAGTAGGCCATATTCTCTACCAATCCCAATACAGGTACATTGATAGTCTCTTGACGGAACATAGCGATTCCTTTACGAGCATCCGCCAAAGCCACTTGTTGCGGTGTGCTGACCACCACAGCACCTGTAATAGGCAAGGCCTGCATGATACTTAGGTGTATATCCCCTGTTCCTGGTGGAAGGTCTATGAGCAAAAAGTCCAACTCACCCCAGTCAGCATCAAAAATCATCTGATTGAGCGCCTTGCTAGCCATCGGACCACGCCAGATGACCGCTTGGTCGGGGTGTGTGAAGAATCCAATAGAAAGAATCTTCACTCCGTAGTTCTCCACAGGCTTCATCTTAGAGCGACCATTGATCTCCACTGACAAAGGACGTTCTTCTTGTACATCAAACATCATTGGGATCGACGGCCCATAGATATCTGCATCCAAGAGACCTACCCTAAAGCCCATTTTGCGCAAGGCTATGGCTAGGTTAGCTGTAATGGTGGATTTGCCGACTCCTCCTTTGCCTGAGGCTACAGCGATAATATTACGAATACCCTCTATGGGCTTACCTTTGATCTCATTCTTATCCGAAGCGGGAGCCGCCTCTACAGTGATATTGACTTTCACCTTCGCCTTTTCATATACCTCGGCATGGATCGCCTTCATAATCTCCACCTCTACCTTCTTCTTCGCTTGTAGGGACGGGTTGGAGATAGTGGCATCTACCACCACCTCATCACCAAAAATTACGATATTCTTCACCACTCCACTGTCTATAAGGTTACCCCCCTCTCCTGGAGAAGTAATCTTACGGAGTGCTTCTATTACTTGAGATTTTAATAAGGTCATAATACTAATTCGTTAATTTGTTGATTTGTTGATTTGCCAATTTGTCGATTTGTCGATTAACTCATCAGCTAATTGTCTAATTGACTCATCAGCTAATTGTCTAATTGGCTAATTGGCTAATTGGCTCATCGTCTAATTGACTCATCAGCTAATTGGTTCATTGACAAATTGACAAAAACTTCCTTTCGGCATCAAGTCATGAAACCGAATGAAAGTTCTCTTCGTTAGTGTGTAAGTTTCAAAAGTTTACTGATTTTTTTCTTCTAACTTTTTAAGCTGCTCGCTTCTGTCAAGGATATCTCTCTTGTCAAGATCTTCCTTTTTCTCTGCTTCACCATCCTTCATGGCATCCTTGAACTCACGGATAC
>NZ_CALHGG010000085.1 GCF_938029845.1 uncultured Capnocytophaga sp. | reverse complement strand
CTCAATCAATTATAAATGTAATTGATATAATGCTACAAGATGAAGATAAGGATATATTATCAAAGGAAGGTTTTCAAGATGCTTTGGTTCAAAATGAAATTAAAGCTCAATTTGAAATGATATCTTTGCTTAAAGAGAAAAAATTAACAAGTGAGTTTAAACATTGGTTACGATAAATAATTAATATTCACCCCCTTTATAATTTTATTATAAGTCGGTAATATGTTATTGGGGAATATAAAATGAAACTACTTTCTAAAAAGAATGAAATAAACATCACTAATATGAAATATTATATCATAAAAAATCGAAAAATGCCTTGGGGTGACTATGGGAATACCCTTTTTGAAGGTCGCCTTTTGATAATGGATGAAAATTACCAAATTACTGAAGTACACAAAATAGAACGTGCTGCTCCGTATATTCCTGAAATATACACTACTATCTCAAACTATATAGTAGTTCGTGAGGATATAAAAGACTTATTGCTTAACAACGATATCAAGGGTATTGAAAAAGTACACCCTACTGAATTTACTAAATTGGTAGATATTGATTGGCAGCAGTGGGATTTGAACGCTCCAAATCCTAAAATATACCCTCGAGGAGGAGAGCCTATTAACTATATAAAAGGTAGAAAACACAATCCTAAATTCTTAGACCTTATTTCTCATTCATATTATAGTTTAGGTTTAGCTAAACAAGAAAAAATATTTGAAGTAGTATCAGATAAATCTGATTACGAAAATCATACTCATCATCATATCAAAGCAGCTGAAGTAAAATACGACTTATTTAAATGTGGTAGTATTATAGCTTCAGAGAAGTTTAAAAACCTTATAGAAACCTATACAGATAATTGTTTGCGCTTTATTCCTTTGCAAGAAAGTAAATAGTGCAGTAAAGAAACAAGAAAATTAAGAAAACAAGCCATTATCTATGTTCAAAAACATAGATTACATTAATTGTTTATATTATGTCACAAGATATTTTTAACGATTTATTCATTGTAAGAAATAAATCAATGAGTTTTCAAATCACTGAAAAAGATACTGTTTCAGGTAGTAGAATAGGAGGGAATGAACCTATTTTCTTTTCTGAGCAGCGTATTCGTGAATTGAACTTGACAAATCATCTCTACTTTATGACTATAAGTAATGATTTGATAAAAGAAATAGATACAGAATTTTCTGTTTTTATTCCTAAAAAAATAGAAGACACTTTGTATCCCAAACATAATATTTTATGTATTGCACACCCTTTTTCTAACAGAAAAGAAGGAATTTCATCTTTTTCTAATTCAAATATTGTAGGTAGAAAGCTCGTCATAGGAAATTTACAAGAAGATATTGAAGAAATTGAAGATGAAGAGGAGGAAGAATCTTTTTTTGAAAGCGTTTATGGAAATAAAATAGGAGGTAATCCGTCGTTATTACAAGAAGAAGATTATTATTTTTCTAATTTAAAAAATAATAATTTTGATTTCATTTTTCAATTTGATGAAAGTTCATATCAAAAAGGACAAGTAAAAGGGAACAAACCTTTTCTTAATGGTATTATTTATTTCTATGGAAAGATAAATAACCATAAAATAAGTAATATCATAACAGGTTTTTGGCAAAAAGGGTAATGTTTCAAATGTGTTATTAAATCCTCATTGATAAGGCACGAGCTACAAGCTCGCGCCAGTAGGGAAATATAGCAAAAAGATTACATTAGAAAATAAATGAAAAATTCATTAGAAAAACTTAAACTTTTAGGCAAAATGCCAAATGAAGATCTGGACAATGACTCTCAAGATGTACTTGATTTATCTAATAAATATAGAGAGTTATTAATGGAAATAGAAGAACCTATTTCTATAGAAACTGGTTATGCTCTTTTATCTTTTTTACCTTCTAAAAGATTTTATGGTTTAGAATTTGAAATCTTGTCAAAAATAGAAACTATAGAATTAAATAATGAAGAGCAGATGAAGAGCTATGAGAACCTTATAAATTCTTGTCCTAATGAAGAGATTAGAGATAATTTAATAGTTGGATATGAAAACTGGAAAGAAGACTGTTAGTTAGATGATATTTCAAATGTGTTGTTAAAAGAATTCTCCACGAACTACACCAAGAATCCAAAAAAAAGTAAATAGAAGAAAAAGCATTACTAATTTTCAGAAAAATGGACTTAAACAAGCTATTGTATTTCTCTCTGTTGAGGTTTTGCGGGGAGCAGCAGGAAGAAAAAGAGGAGCTTTTGAAAATTACAAACTACCAAAATGAGGAAGGTGATTTTCTGTTGGCTACACTGCCTAAAAAGAGAGAACTTGATGAACTGCTATATGCACTGAAAAATGATGTCTTGTATGATAAACTCCAAACAGAGATTTCTCATTCTTGTTTTGAGGATGTTTTTTCTCTTTTAGAAGTCTGTTTAAGAGCCTTTTATTACTACGACAACCATTATATCAATGATAGGTTACAGTTCTTTTCATTGATTCAGTTACTAAAAAAAGAGAATACGGAACACGCCTTTAAGTATTTATTGTTCTTTAACCCTTGTGGGGAAACTTTTATAGATAGTAACCAACTCACAAAGCAGGGGTATTTTATGGATAACATAGCTATCGATATAAAAGAGGTTTTTGAAAAGCTGTTTTCTGCTGTCTTTGAGTTAAAAAACAAGAAAGAATGTTATTACCCAATAGCTAAAAAGGATATAGAATGCTTGTATTCTCTGTTAAAAGAAATGGTATATACTATTTTTGGAGCGCAAACGCTTACACTTTCGCAGGCTGTAAAAACGTTTTTTGAGATAGACGAGGATAGAGAAAAGCTATACTTATCTCTTTCAAAAGCTATTGATTTTTACAAGTTAGTTAGCTTTGATAATGAAGATAATAGCGCCTCTCATTATTATATGAGAGATTATATGGGAGAGGAAATTCCTACTATAGAAAACAAAGTTTGCAGGAGTGCTAAAACTAAATATAAAAGTGAATGCTTGATAGATAGTTATCTTTTTAAGTATGCTGAAACTCCTAATGAGTTCATAGCTTTTTTGGGCTTTTTAAAAGCGCATAATTTTCAGCAATATATAAAATTCTCTATACTCTTGTTTTCACACCCACTTATTATTTTCGATTGGGAGTTTAAAAGGGCTTTATGCCGTTCTAAAATAAGGGAAATTTTGCCCCAAGGAGGATATGCTATGAATCTATTAGATAAACTTAAAGCAATCATACAAAAGAACAACTAATTTCTTTTTACCATTATGAAAGAATTATTTTCAATAAAGTCTTTTCCTGCTGAAGGGTTAAACAAACGAGATGTTGAGGATAGTACTGTAAGTGAGGCTTTGCAAACTATCTATCCTAAAAATAAATCGTCTAACTTATGTATGATATGGAATGGGGTGGCTTTGGATTTAGAAATGCACGATGAGGTTGCCGATATTTATTGGGATATTGTCAAAATGCTATACGATATGTATGAACAACCTTTGTCCGAAACAAAAGTGCATTGGGGTAGTAATGTATTTATGGCAGAGTGGATAATAAAACCCTACAATGATATGCTTTACATTAGTGCTTATTGGACAGTTTTAAAACACAAAAAGCATCTTTTGCCTGAGCTAAACACTCCTAATGATACAATTCACATCAAAAAAGAGGTTTTTATTGCTTATTGGTTGGAATTACTTAGGAAAATACAGGTTGATTTAAAGCAACAAGGTTATAATGAAAGTAATTTAGAAGATTTTTACCATATCGATACTATTTTTAAACATTATTATTACCATATTTAAATTAAAACTACAATGAGAACCGTAAAGAAAAAAGCAAGTGTTATAGGATTAAAATATACTCCATCAGCAGGTTGGTTGGATATCAATTTTGGCGAAGAGGTTTTTCGTTTGTTAAAAGGGGAGGTAATGCTCGACAAAACCCCTTATAGTGATGAAACTTTAGTACCTATTGAAAATCCAACCATAGAAGGTGATATTTTCTCCTATCAAGTAGGAAAAACCTTATATAAAATGGACTGCTCCACTATGGAAGGGGCTATAGATTTAGCACTGTTGGTGCAAAAGCTAAAGAATGAAACCAAAATAGTAAAGAATTCTATTGATGAGAATTTTGAAATTACTTTAGAAAAGAATGAATTTGCTTTCAGTATTGGAGATTTTAATAGAAGGATATTAATAGACTATAA
>NZ_CALHGG010000084.1 GCF_938029845.1 uncultured Capnocytophaga sp. | reverse complement strand
TAACACATGGAAACTCAATGAAATATCATAGAAGCCAGAAAGATGTCCTCATCGGAATTGCAGTAGGACTCATTGTCAATGTATTAGGAATGTTCCTTTGGTGGTTGATCTTTTCCAAATCGGACTTAGAGACTACCTTTGTTTATGCCTACCAAGAGGATATGCTAGGGGCTATCATAGGGTTGGGTGCCATTTTGAACCTTTTAGCCTTCTTTGCTTTTATTCGCCTAAGACAAGATTCTCGCGCCAAGGGTGTACTTATTGCTACTTTTATCAGTGCCTTTATTATACTCTTTTTGAAGTTTTGGTAATACAAAATATAAATTCTCATTTATACAAAAATGCTATTTCGTATAAATGAGAAAACTAACGTGGAAAAAAATGGCCGTTTTTTTCCATATTAAAAAATTAGTCGTCAGTGGTTAATACTCACTGACGACTAATTTTTATAAAGGCGAATTGCCTCACCTACTCTACTTTCGCTGGCTTTGCCCCTGGCTAATTCACTGTCATATCCTTAGGGTATTTTAGTTTATAGCTGATACGGAAATTTTTAGTTTCGTTGGGCTTGAGAAAGACCTCCCAGGTAAGAATATGGGTTTCTTCAGCTACGGAAGCATGAGAGCTTTCTAAGAGCTCTACCTCTATACTCTTTTCAATAGAGACTGGATATTGGTCTTTGAGAACAAGATTTACAGGCTCTTTCTTGTTGTTACGCAAGATAATATCATAGGTAAATATCTGTTCTTTGTTGGCTGAAATAAATTTCGTTTGGGACTTATCCACTACTTTTTCGCGTTTTACACTAATTTTCTTATCATTGCCCATGGTTATATTGAGCGTTTCAGCAGTTTGATTGGGATCTATATAGGTTTTTCCTACATATAAGTCCTCAAAGACAATATTTGCTTCCCCTGGCAAGAGGTTATACTTAGAATAATCCTCTATCGCTGCAACTAGATACACCTCTTTATCCACTCGTGGGGCAGTATAGTACTTATAGATAGCTTTAAGCTGTAACTCTTGTAGGGAGATACTATGTACCTTACCATTGGAAAGAATATCGTAAGGCGTATCTATATCAAAGGAAATATTGAGTTGGTTTTCCGAAAGGGCAGTATAGTGTGCCATAGTGGATTCTTCCATATGAACTACTTCATCTTTGGCAATTTTCTTTCTAGAGAGGTCCGCCAAAGGAGCCGCATTAGAGCGCAATTCCATTCTAGCATTACTGAAATCACGCGGATGTCCAAGCTGTACAAACCAAGTTTTTAGTACTGGAAATTGGTTACTCTTGTTGGGATTCCCACTGGAGAGGTGGAGCTTAATACCTTTCCAATCTACCCCTGTATTTTGAGCAATTTGCCCTTTGTAGAGCAGGTGAATAGGTTCGGCAAGCTTTTCTCCACGCAACTCATAGAACGGATACCAAGTAGCTTGTGTAGAGATATAGCTTACTTGAAAATCAGCCTTTTGTGCCACAGGCGACATTAGCTGGAGGATAATCTTCCCATTGGAGAGATGCTCTTGTTTGGAGAGATTTGTATCCAACTTAGCATTGAGCTTAGTAATGGCTGCTGAGAGCTTTTCTTCCTTTGCCTTGATTTCATCTATGCTATTGAGGAGTTCTATACGCTTGGCGGTATAGTAATCCATCACCTTAGGGATATCACTAAGGATGAGACCGTCTTGTTGGCCTTGTAGAGCATTATTACCATCCAAGAAACTAACGGTTTTCTCCTTGGAATGACGTTCGTTACGACATTTTTTAAGTTGATTATCTAAGAGGGTAAGGCTATCTTGTACGCGCTTGAGGGAAGGAGCGTATCTTTCAGCATCATATTCCTCCATATATTGGTTAGTAAATTGTGCCGAGAGTACCGTCACATTGGAGGGTGCCAATACACGAATAGTCTCTTCCGAGAGTGTGTTGGCCACATTCTTAATCACCAATTCACTAGTTCCCTTAGGAATATTAGCCGAAGCAGTATGAGTAAGCGCTGCCCCAGTGAAATAGACTGTTGCCTGCTTCATCTTTGCTTGAGTAAAGGTCGGTTTCTCCTGCGCTATTATGGGCAAGGAAAGGGCTATTACAGCCAAGAATAATCTTTTCATTAGTTATTTTGTTATCCGCTATTTAACGGTATTAATCATTTTTACAACTTCCTCTCCTTCTTTGTTAAGCAGTAGGAGGGTATTTGCTTGTATTTTATAGGTGGCTACTTCTTGTAGGGCTTGGAAGTAAGCATTTTCTATATTATCCGATAGGCAAAGCATACGAGTAGCTCCAATTGCCGAAAAAGAGAGTGCCGTAGGGGAACAATGCTCTATGGAAGCAAAATAGTTATTACAGCCTCCATTACCTGAAATGCGATTTTCCTTAAGATCTATCTGTAAACTAGGCAAGGGAATAGAAGCAGCAGGGGCTACTCCCCGTAGTGTCTGTAACGTCCATTCCCCTTGTATCTGCAAGGGGGTATCTGGTTTCTCTTCTATTTGCTGTGTAGCAGTACAAGAGAATAAAAATAGGGGTAATAAGTATTTCATAAGTAATAAGTGATGAGTAGTCAGTGGTCAGGAGCTGACCACTGACTGTTATTATTGTCTTTTTCCTTTGTCGAGAATTAAGAGCTTCTCTCCTTGTTTGTCAAATAGGTGTAGGTGTTCTCCGTCTAACTTATAGGAAGCTACTTCACGCAGGGCTGTTTGGAAAGCTTCTTGGTACTCTATCTCTGGGCAGTATCTAAGGGTAGAGGCGATCTCTCCAAAAGAAAGTTCCTTATCGGTAAGAGTCACTATAGGAGCGGTAAGGAGATTACAGCTATCACTCCCTGATATAGTTTTCTTATTCAAATCAATGTTCAGATAGATGCTTTGGGTATTCTCTATAAGCGTTACTCCTTTAATATAGTCGGCCTTCCACTGTCCATCAAGGGGTGGAATAGAGGCAGGTTGTTCAGCAGAAACAGCAGGTTCGGCTGAGGTATCTTGGTTGTTTTGAGGGGTTTGGTTTCCACAGGCTTGCATCATAATAGCAGCAATAATAAGTAGACCTAATTTCTTTTTATTCATTTGTTTTTTAAAATTTATTCTTTCCATTTTTTATCATCAATGGCTTGTATGAGTTCTTTGTAGCCATCAGCTAAGTCAAACTCAGCACCAATAGCATCGAAGATAGCATCTTGAGTAAGTACCCATTGGGGTACTTCGTCGGGTATTTTCCCATCATTGCTATCAAAATAATCATCCCGCCATAAGGGGCTATCATAGTAGGCTACCAAAGTTTTGAAATCGTCCTGTAAGGCCTTCCATTCCTCCAAGACAGCTTCAGCCTTGGCAAGCGTCTGTTCCACTCGGCTGAGGATCTCTCCCATACGACGAATATGTTCGTATCGCTCCTCTGGGTGTTGCTTATAATAAGTTAATAAATCCATTTTTTAAAGGTCAATAGTTGGTTGTTAATTCAAAGATCCATGTGCCTAATTATTTTCTATCTAAATCCGTGATGAGTAACGGGTTACCTATTTCAAGTTGCCTAATAAGTTCTTCTACTTTTTCTATAGAAAAACTGGCTCTTAAGGCTTCCAATTCTTTGCTTGTAATACCCACTGCTTGCAAAAAATGGACTTTTCCATGAGGAGTATCTATCTCACCCAACTCTGGATCAAGCACAAAAGCCACAGCTGTAATCTGGGTATCATACCCCAAGCGTATAGGACTATTGGCAGGGAATACATGAAAAGGTTCAAAGTAATTCCCTGAAGTAAAGACATACTTGGCTATATTTTGTAAAAAGTTTATTGCCCAACCTACATTTTCATCTCCTGATTTTTTCAGGCGAAAGGTAAGTTCAAAACCAAACCCACTATAATCGCCCCCTGCGGCTTCTTCATTGTAATACAAATCAGAAAAACCATAAGTGACAAAATGAAAATGTGGCTCTTGATACTCACTATGGTAGATACTTATTCCATCTAAATAAGAATCCCCTCCCAATGAAGCTGGAAGATCTGGAGCATAGTGCTCAGGTTCTTGATTGGGGTAAAGGGTCTCCAAGGATTCGTCTATGGCGTCCCAACCTACAGCATCATCTTCTGAAAACAGTTTTTTATAAGTTGATAAATCCATTTTTTTAATTGTCAATCATCAATTGTTAATTGTTAATTTAGAATTGTCAATAGTCATTATTATTCGTATCTTAGTGCGGTAATAGGCTCCAAATCAGAGGCTTTGCGGGCAGGGTACCAACCAAAGAATACCCCTGTAATGGTACAAACCAAAAAGGAGAGCACTATAGAGTAAAAAGTGATACTCACAGGCCAGCCGATAAAAGCATTTACTACATAGGTAGCTAAAAGACCTATCACTACACCTACCACTCCTCCGGTGATACTAATTAAAACAGATTCTATCAAAAATTGCGCCAAAATATCCTTACCCTTAGCACCTATGGCCATACGCAAACCTATCTCTTTGGTACGCTCTTTGACTGAAACATACATGATATTCATAATTCCTATCCCTCCTACAATAAGAGAAATACTTGCTATGGCTACCAAAAGTATGGTAAGCATCTCAGAGGTAGAGGAAAAGGTAGAAATCAGCTCTTGTTGGGAGAATACATTGAAATTATTTTCCTCGTCAGCAGCGATATTATGGGTGCGTTCCAATATGGTCTTTACCTCATTAACAGCATTTTCTGCTTGGTCTTCTGTAATTACTGAGGCAACGATAGACTGTAAATAGGTTTGTGCCAAAACGCGCTTTTGTACCGTGGTATAAGGGGCAATGATAATATCATCTTGGTCTTGACCAAAGTTGCTTTCGCCCTTGGCTGCCAATATTCCTATGATTTTGAAAGGAATATTCTTAAAACGAATCGTCTGTCCGATAGGTGAATCCCCTTCAGGAAAGAGATTTTTCTGGATAGTACGACCTATAACCGCCACCTTGGAGAGGTTATCTATCTCATCTTGACCAAACATAGAGCCTTCCTCCACTGCCCACTCACGGATAGGGAGGTATTCTGTATTGACTCCATAGATAGAGGTTGGCCAGTTATTCGCCCCTACGATAGCCTGTCCATTACCACTCACTACAGGGGTTACATACTTGAGTAGCTTGGCTTCATTTCTTAGGGCTAAGTAATCGGTCATCTTGAGCGATTGCATATCAGTATTGTTGCGCACCCCGCCAAACATACCCGCTCCTGGACGGATATTAAGCATATTGGTACCCATCTTGGAGATATTTTCTTTGATGCTTTTCTTAGAACCCTCCCCTATGGCCAGCATGGTGATTACTGAACCTACCCCGATGATGATTCCCAACATAGTGAGCAAGGTACGAGTCTTATTCAGCAGGATAGCCCGCCAAGCAATACGAAATAAATTGTTCAAATTCATGCTAAAAATTCTTTGAGTGTTTCTATGACATAATCTACTTCTTCCTTGGTATTATAGATAGAGAATGAAAAACGAATATGTGCCTCTGGCCATTCCTCCTCTGGGAGTATTGCCCTAAGTACATGAGATCCCTTGGCACTACCACTCTGGCAGGCACTGCCTTGGCTACAAGCAATCCCTCGCATATCCAAGAAGAGTAATAGCACTTCGGTTTTCTTCAGTTCTATAGGTAGGGAAATACTGACTAAGGAATACGTACTTTCCTGTAAATCAGCACTCAATCCATTGAAATGTACTTGAGGAATCTCTTGAGTAATTCGTTGTATAAAATACTGTTTGATATCCTCCACATAAGCTCGTTCCTTACTCATATGCTGATAGGCGAGCAGAAAAGCCTCCTCCATACCTACTATATTGTGAATACATTCTGTACCTGCACGTCGGCCGCGTTCTTGTTCGCCCCCGAAGAGTAATGACTTAACATTCACTCCCTTACGAATAAAAGCAAAACCAACCCCCTTAGGTCCATAGAACTTATGAGCAGAGGCTGAAATAAAGTCTACCGGTATGGAAGATAAGTCAATAGGAAAATGCCCCACCGACTGTACTGTATCACAATGAAAATAAGCCTTGTATTTCTTACATATCTCCGCAACCTTAGCCATAGGTAGTATATTACCCACCTCATTATTGACATGCATGAGGGATACCAATATCTTCTCATCGGAAAGGAACTGAGAGAGAAGCTTGTTCAAGTCCTCAATGTCAGGGGTACCATTGGGTTCTAGCTTCACCATAGAAACCTGTATACCATATTCATTTTCAATAGATTGTAAGGTATGCAATACCGCATGATGCTCGGTAGGAGAAGTAATAATCTGAGTGATACCTAAGTCCCGTACGGCTCCCTTGAGTATCATATTGATAGCCTCTGTACCGCCAGAGGTAAAGATAATCTCCGAGGCGGTAACACCCAATTCCTTGGCTATATTCTTGCGGGCCTTTTCAATAAGCACTTTGCTGGCGCGACCAAAACTATGAATAGAGGAGGGATTCCCAAATGAGGCAAAGGACGCTATCATTGCCTCCTTGACCTCTGGTCGCATAGGAGTAGTGGCTGCATTGTCAAAATAGACTTTTTTTTCTGTGCTCATTCTAGTATTTTTTAGGCACAAATGTACGAATTAATTTTTATTACGACGAAAATATTCCCACATCATTAGGAAAAAAATCATTATTTATTTGTACCTTTGCCGCATATTTAGTGATAATATGCGAACTTATATTTTATTCATATCCCTTTGCCTTGGTCTGCTTATTGGCTGTAATGATGGCGATTATATGGTAGAGCGTATCACCTTTACAGGTACAGAGGCGTACTCTTGTACCCGAGATACCACTACCTCTTTTCTCTACAAAACACAAAGAAATGAAGCCCTTATCTTACAGTTCAGAGCAAACTTGCTAAAGAACAAGGTTGATTCCATCTCCGGAAGCATAGGTAATGACTATACATTATTATATCGTACCTTTGATGGTGCACCTACTGCGAGCTACTTCTGTACCTCTCCCCCACAAACGACTCCAAAGGTTACCTCCGAGATACAAGCCCAAGGAGGTACTGTGATTATCACAACCCGCCAAGTGGTAGATACTGTTGCAGGAACTGTAAAGTATAACCATCTTATCCGTATCCGCGACCTAGTGCTTACCAATGAGAATGGCGAACGATTGGTAGATCAAAATTTTAACTTCGGTACTTACCAAACCTCTCGTTAAGGCTTCTCTGACATAGGACTAGCCTCTTGTAGATCCAGGGTTACCTTCCACTGTCCTGCTATTTGGCGTACCTTGAGTTGCTTATAGGTCTCTGTAGCAGAGATGCTATAAGTTACTATGGCACTCTGTGGGTCGGTAGGGGTAACCTCTATTACCTTAAAATCTATTTTAGGATTCTGAGGAATTTCTCCCTTGTACACCCCCAGCATTTCTTCTATTTGGGTCATTCGAGCAATAACAGTGCTATCGCCATAGCGCTTAGCCTCGGCAAAATTGTTTTTATTCACCGCTGTAATAAATCCTTTTACCGCTGCCTCTGGGGTATTCTGCTGCTCGGAAGTGCAGCTTATCAAAGAAAAAACAATCCCTATGGCTGCATACAAATAATATTTCATAAGATTGATGTGTTAATATGCCAATTTGCCGATATGCTAATTAGCTAGTTTATTGTGCAAAAGTACGATATTTTAGCATCAAAATCAAGAACCTTGTAATAATCAAGGAAAAACTTTTTACCTTTCTCTTTTCGTTCTTCACTTTTTTATATCTTTGCCCTTGATTTGTAATTTTTCACTTAATGAAGAAATATCTCCTATTGTTCCTATATATGTTGTCCCTATCTTCATTGTGGGCACAGCACAAATATACCCTCAGTGGTACCATCACGGATGGTGCCAGTGGGGAAAAACTTCTTGGAGTGAATGTTATCGTAAAAGGCACCCAAATGGGGGCTACCACCAATGCCTATGGCTTCTACTCCCTAACTCTTCCCCAAGGAGATTATACTCTCCAAGTGGAATATTTGGGCTTCAAGACCATAGAAGAAACCCTGCACCTGAAGGGCAACGAACATCGTAACTATAAGCTCTCCAAAGAAGATATTGCCTTGGAGGGGATAGAAATCACTGCCCAAAGTACGCCGAAAGTGGATATACGTGCTCCACAAATGAGTGTGGCCAGCATTCCTATACAGACAATCAAAAAGCTCCCTGTACTGGTAGGAGAAGTGGATATCATCAAGTCCTTACAGCAACTCCCTGGAGTAAGCAATGCTGGGGAGGCTTCCTCTGGCTTCAACGTACGAGGGGGTGCCGCTGACCAGAATCTCATCATGCTGGATCAAGCTACCATCTTCAATGCTTCACACCTGTTTGGATTCCTAAGTATCTACAATGCGGATGCTATTCGCGACATGAAACTCTACAAAGGGGGAATGCCTGCTCGCTACGGAGGGCGTATTTCTTCTGTATTGGACGTCTATCAGAAGGACGGGAACAATACCCAATTTCATGCCACAGGCGGGATAGGAGTACTCTCCTCTCGCTTATTGGCTGAAGGACCTATTGTAAAAGACAAGTCTTCTTTCCTTATTGGCGGTCGTGCTTCCTATGCGCATCTGTTCTTGAAACTGACAGACAATAAGAACTCTGCTTACTTCTACGACCTCAATACCAAGCTCAACACCAAGATAGATGACCAAAATAGCCTCTACCTTTCAGGCTACTTCGGACGTGATGTATTCGACCTATCACAGACTATCAGCAATAGCTATGGGAATGCACTGGTGAATCTCAGGTGGAATCACTTATTCTCTGACCAACTCTTTTCCAATCTATCACTCATATATAGCGACTACTACTATGGGCTAAATGTCCCCATTTCAGGTTTCAAATGGGACTCATGGGTGAGGAATATAAACCTATTGTATGATTTCAAGCACTATTTCTCCGATCGCTTTAAGGTAGGTTATGGGCTACAAGGTACTTATTATGACTTTAACCCTGGTAAACTCTCTCCTATTGGCGAATCTACCATTAGTTACAAGGCCTTAGATCACAAATATGCCTTGGAATTGGGAGTATATGCAGAGGCTGAGCACAAGCTCAGTGAGCCACTGACTCTCTCCTATGGTCTTCGCTGGAGTAACTTCTACCACTTAGGCAAGCGCACTATGGACAAGTATTACGCTGACCAAGCGGTGATATTCAATCCTTTACAGCGCATCTATCAGCGTAGCATTCCTATAGGACAAAAAAGCTACAAGGCTGGTGAACTTATAGATGTATATGCACACCTAGAACCTCGCTTAAGTCTTGCTTATGCTTTTGATGATCATCGTTCCATCAAGGCCAGCTATGCTCGTATGACACAGTACCTACACCTGATTTCGAACACTTCCTCCCCTACCCCTTTGGATGTATGGGCTCCCAGCGATCGCTACCTCAAGCCCCAATACTCTGACCAAGTGGCTTTGGGCTACGCTACCAACTTCAAGGGTGGAGACTATAGCTTAGAGACTGAGGTGTTTTACAAGACTGTACAAAACCGCTTGGATTATATAGATGGTGCCAACCTTATCGCCAACGAATCCATAGAGCGGGAGGTACTCGCTGGGCATACACGCGCCTATGGCTGGGAGGTACTACTGAGAAAGAATACTGGCAAATTCACTGGTTGGCTTTCCTATACTTATTCCAAATCAGAGCAGCAGACTCCAGGAAGAACTGATTATGAAACAGGCATCAATAATGGTCAGTGGTATGCTACTGCTTACGACAAGCCTCATAATCTATCACTTACAGGTACCTATACTTTCAATAAGAAATGGAATGCAAGTGCTGTATTCACCCTACAATCGGGGATTCCTGCCAATTTCCCCATAGGTAAATATAAGTATTTTGGAGTATCCATCTCCAATTATAGCGCCCGCAATGCTTATCGCCTACCTATATATCACCGTTTGGATGTATCTCTCTCCTATACTCCCCACCCTGAAAGGAAGTGGAAATCGGAATGGGTATTTGGCATATATAACCTATACAACCGCTACAATGCCGCTTCTATTTACTTTAGGAGCAACCGAGAAACCCAACAAAGTGAAGCTGTCAAGCTCTCTATATTCGGTATTGTCCCAAGTCTCACCTATAATTTTTCTTTTTAATGATGAAAAAAGCAAATTCACTTCGCCCTATATATCTTTTAGCTACTATACTCCCTCTTTTCACCGCTTGTGAGAAGGTAATTGAGCTTGATTTGGATACCAAAGAGAAAGAATTGGTAATTGATGCCAATATTGATTGGGAGAAAGGCACTACGGGTCAAGAGCAAACTATTCAGCTGAGCTATACCCAACCCTATTATAGCCAAGAAGCTCCTGAAGGGGCTTCAGGAGCTACTGTATTGGTGGCTGATAACCAAGGAAATATCTTCCCATTTGTAGAGCATATAGCAGGCACTTATAAGAATCTCAACTTCTCCCCTGTATTGGGAAGAAGATATGCCCTTATAGTACAACATCAAGGGAAAGAATATGTCACTTCAGATATCCTAAAAGAAGTTCCACAACTGACTGAAGATAATATCACGCAAAGCAATGATGGAGGATTCACTCGTGATCAGATCATGCTCACCCTACGCTTTGATGCTAATGTAGGAGAAACTAACAACTTCGTCCTACGTATTAAGGCATCTTCCGATGGAGTAACCCGTATCTATGGGTTCAATGACCGCTATTTCCCTGATGGTCGCTTCTCTACTCAAATCCTTAGTCGTAGTAACAAGGAAGAGGAGAAATTCAAGCCAGGTGATACTGTTGAAATTACCCTCTTCCGTGTTAGTGAAACCTATATGAACTATATTCGGGTACTCTCAAACAACGCCTCCAATAATGCAGGCCTGTTTAGCATACCCAACCGAGTAAGAGGCAACATTGTCAATCGTGCCAACCCTCAGGAAAATCCCTTAGGTGCTTTCAGAGTAGCACAATACTCTAAGGTTACCTATACCATACGATAATCAAACCACTGGGAGGCCTTCGGCTTCCCATGCTTTTATTCCTCCGTCTAAATTAAGTAGGTCATCATAACCCTTACTCTGAAGGAAAGCAATAGCCTTTTGACTACGCCCGCCCGAAAGACAAGCTATGATAAGCTGCTGTCCTTGAGGAAGTTGGTTATACTCTTCCACTATTTTAGAAAGGGGTAAATGCAAATAGTGATCCACCTTGTAGCGTTTTTGAGCCACTTCGTCGGCTTCACGTACATCTACCAACAAGACCCCTTGCTGGCTAAGTGCAAAAGCCTCCTTAGGGGCAATGTGTATTATTTCTGTCATACAATTATTGATTAACAAGTTACAGCC
Organism: uncultured Capnocytophaga sp.; assembly: GCF_938029845.1. Classification (GTDB taxonomy): domain Bacteria; phylum Bacteroidota; class Bacteroidia; order Flavobacteriales; family Flavobacteriaceae; genus Capnocytophaga. The sequence continues at coordinate 8,576 of NZ_CALHGG010000084.1, read as the reverse complement.
TCCTTGATTCGTCGCAATGCCTCACGAAGATCTTGTTCGCTAGTGGCATAGGAAAGACGAATACAGTTTTTGTTACCAAAGGCTTCCCCTGTAACAGTAGCCACATGTGCTTCTTCTAAGAGATAGAGCGATAGGTCGCTGGCTGTTTCTATCTTTTTGCCACGGAGCGTCTTTCCAAAATAATAGGACACATCGGGGAAGAAGTAGAATGCTCCCTCTGGGAGATTGGTCTTAAAACCTTCTATCTGGGTGAGCAATTCATGCACAAGGTCTCTGCGCTTGCGATAGGCATCGAACATATATTGTATTTGGCTCAAAGGGGCTCTCAGTGCAGTGATACTTGCTCGCTGGGCAATGGTATTGGCTCCACTGGTGATTTGTCCTTGCATTTTGCTGCAAGCCTTGGTGATCCATTCGGGAGCACCCATATAGCCCATACGCCAACCTGGCATCGCAAAAGCCTTGGATAGCCCATTGACGGTAATAGTACGCTCATACATTCCCTCGATAGAGGCCATGCTAGTATGCTTGCCTACATAATTGATATGCTCATATATCTCATCGGCAAGGAAGAAGATATTGGGGTGCCTTCTCAAAACCTCTGCTAGTGCTTCCAAATCCTCTTTGGAGTAGATCATACCACTGGGGTTACCAGGATTGCTTAACCATATCATTTTAGTACGTGGGGTAATGGCTTTTTCTAACTGCTCTGGAGTAATCTTGAAATTGGTTTCCAGCGAAGTAGGCAGTTCCACTGGTACCCCTCCTGCAATCTTAGTAATATCGGAATAGCTTACCCAATAGGGAGTTGGGAGGATTACCTCATCGCCAGGGTTGAGCATCACCAGTGCCACATTGGACAAGCACTGCTTAGCCCCTGTGGAGACAATTACCTGAGAGGGTGTATAGGTTAGCCCATTATCCTTCTTGAATTTCTCACAGATAGCCTCTTTCAGTTCCAAATAACCGTCCACTGGAGAATATTTGTTATAATTCTGCTCAATAGCCTCAATGGCTGCTTTCTTTACAAAGTCAGGCACCGCAAAATCAGGTTCGCCCAAGCTCAAACTAATAATATCCTTGCCTTGTGCCTTTAGCTCACGTGCCTTGGCAGCCATAGCCAAAGTAGCAGAAAGTGCCATATTATTGACACGATCGGAGAGATGTGTATTCATGTGTTTTACAATTTTCTATCTTTATAAGATGCTACAAAATTACGACTTTTCAGGGAGAAAGTAAAGAGAAAAAAGAAAAAAGTTTGCATATCTACCTATTAAACCTTATTTTTGCAGCCCTTAAATATCCCCTTATGAAAGATGTGGTTCTCATCACAGGTGCTACCTCAGGCATAGGTCGTGCTACGGCTGAACTTTTATCCCAAAAAGGCTACAAAGTATATGGTACTGCCCGCCATGTACAGGCACAGCCCGAAGATTATACACTACTTACGATGGATGTAAGGGATACCACCTCAGTTGCCCAAGCGGTGGAGCAGATTATCACCCAAGAAGGACGTATAGATGTGCTTATCAACAACGCAGGAGTGGGTATCACAGGTGCTATAGAGGAAACCCCAATAGAAGCCTTAGAGAATGCTTTTCAAACCAATGTCTTTGGCGCCCTACGTGTGATCCAAGCCGTACTCCCTTATATGCGCACCCAAAAAAAGGGAAAGGTGATCAATATCACCTCAGTAGCAGCCTATATGGGACTTCCCTTCCGGGGAGGTTATTCGGCTAGCAAAGGGGCTCTATCACTACTTACCGAAAGCCTGCGCATGGAGACCGAGCAATTTGGTATCTCTTTCTGCACTTTAGCCCCTGGTGATGTAGCTACTGATATCGCTTCACGCCGTTTCCACACCCCTGCCCTTGAGGGTTCTCCCTACAAGCAATATGCAAAAGCCCTCCCTAATATGAATACTGATGTGGACAATGGTCTAGCTGCAGAAACCCTTGCTAATACCATTCTTTCTATACTTAACAAAAAACACCCAAAGGTTCACTATGTAAAGGGAAAGACCCTCGAGTGTCTATCCATTTTCCTTAAGAAAATACTTCCTAGTAAGTACTTCGAGAAATTACTCAAGGGACATTACCAACTGTAATATTCCCCCTAGCAAAAGGCTGAAGTGTTTTTAGAAAAATTGTTAATAACTTATTCCCCTTACCTCTTTCATATCTCAGAGAAAAGCCTTACTTTTGCCCTTGTGAAAATCATAGGCACTTCAAAATATTATAGTATCTATCAAAAATCAGGAGATCGCAGGTTTTATGTAGAGATGCCCGAACAGACCTTAGAGCTTCGCTTCTGTGAGCTTTTAGAGTTTCGCGGCAAGGTACAGGCCATTGACCTCACCTCCCATTTTGATTACTCCGAGCCAGGTATCGAAATTCTTACCTTCTGCGGAGGCAAATACTTATGTGTCTTTACAACCGTGCAAATCGTTGATCTTCAGAAACTGCTTTTTGAGATTTTTGAGGGAGTCTCCGAAAAAGAAATCTTTACCAAATACGTATTGCTATGATAGTAGTTACAGGAGGCACTGGCCTTGTGGGGGCACACCTGCTCTACCAGCTCCTTTGTCATACCTCTGACACTATCCGAGCGCTCTATCGTAAAAAAGATACTTCCCTTCTAGAACGTCTTTTCCAAACATATAATCCTACCGCCACTCATCTTCTCTCGCGTATAGAATGGGTCAAAGCGGATATTTTGGACGTACCCGCCCTTGAAGAAGCTATGCGTGGGGCTACTCATGTATATCACTGTGCTGCTAAAGTCTCCTTTGCTCCCCATGAGGCTACTCTACTACTGAAAACCAATATAGAAGGTACTGCCAATGTGGTAAATATTGCCTTACATGAAGGAGTAAAAAAACTCTGTTATGTGAGTAGCATTGCGACCTTTTCTCCCAAAGAAGGCGAACAAGTAAGCGAACAAACCGAACAGGAACTAAGCCGTGAGAGAGGTAACGAATATGCACTAAGTAAGTATAGCGCCGAAATGGAGGTGTGGCGCGGTGTACAGGAAGGCCTCCCTGCGGTAGTGGTATATCCCTCTGTAATCATAGGAGTAGGAGTAGAGTCACACCCTGCTATGAATGTCAAGCAGCTTTGCCAAACTCGTTATGTAACCTCAGGAGGAACAGGCTTTGTCGCTGCTACTGATGTTGCCCAAGCTATGCACCTGCTTATGGAATCCCCTATTGAGAATGAAGGTTTTATACTCAATGGCACCAACCTACACTACGCAGAGTTTTTTGAGTTGCTACGCCAGAGCCACCCCGCACTCCCTCAGAAGAAACTACTCTCCCCCACTGCCTTGCGTATGCTTAGCTATGTGGAAGTCCTTCTCTCCCTCTTTGGGCGAAGAAGACTCCTCACCCGAAAGATGCTACGTACGCTCCAACATATGAGTTATTATAATGGCAACAAAATCACTCATGTACTTCCTTTTTCTTACACTCCTATTGAAAAAACACTTGAAAAATTATCATTATAGTAAGCATTTTATCAAAAAAATGTTTATCTTTGCGCCGCAAGAAATATACTAAATGATGGAGTTACTCAAAAGGTTGTGTATGCTCACCTTCTTTTTCTTTGTAGGAAGTAGCGTATATGCCCAAACACGTGTATCAGGACAAGTAGTGGACGAACAGGGGGAACCTATTCCCTTTGCAAGTATCCTTTTCAAAAATACCAAAGTAGGTACTGCCTGCGATGAAAATGGTAAGTTCTCCCTCTACACTCAGAAGAATTACAATACCTTGGAGGTCTCCTCCGTTGGTTTCACTACTAAAGAAATCACCCTGCTAAAGAGAGAAAGCTCTGGGCTTAAGATTGTCCTTATCGAAGGGGAGATGCTTGAAGAGGTAGTTATCATACAAAAACCTACCAAAAATCTTTCCAAAAAAGAAAATCCCGCCTATCCTATTCTACAAAAAATATGGGCTAACAAACATAAGAACAGCCTTACCGCCTCCAAAGCTTATGAGTATAAGCGATATGAGTCAGTGGAAATGGGACTGAATAACTTGGACACTATCTTTCTTAAGAAGTCCATGAAAAATGAATATGAACATATACGTGAGTTACTCTCCTCAAGAGAGATAGGCAATCACTACTCAATCCCTATGTTTCTACGTGAGGAAGTCTCAAGAGTTTATGGAGACAATACACACTCACTTACCCGCACCGATATAGAAGGGGAACGTACCCAAGGGGTTATGCAAACGGGCTTCGGCATGGAACGCTTTACCCGCAACTTCAGGGATTTTGATGTATATGACAACTCTTTTTACTTCTTGGATAAGTCCTTCGTAAGCCCTCTCTCCGAATATGGTTATGGAGTATATGCCTATGTACTGAACGACTCCATAGAACGTGATGGTCGTAAGTTCTACTCTATTTATTTCTTCCCTAAGGAAGACCAAGACTTACTGTTTAAAGGGAATTTCTCAGTGGATAGCAAGACCTATGCTATCACTTCTATACAGATGTTTACTATCAAGGAGGCTTCATTGAACTTCGTTCGCAACCTCTCCATTGAAAAGAATTTTACAGTCAATGACAGCCTTATCCTCCCCAAGAGCGCCTATTACGAAGGTGACTTTACCGTTCTGACCAAGAGTGACCAAGAAAAAGGACTCTATGTAAAAAAGCGGATTCTCTATTCTGATTTTGTTCTTGACCAACCCAAGGAAGAAGCCTTTTACCTGACAAAGATAGAGAAATACAAATCTAACCAATTTGCCCAAGACAAACCTTATTGGGAAGAGGTCTCTCAGACACATTCCTCACTTGAGGAAACCCAAGAACTGATACAGAAAGTTAGTGATAACAAGCGCATCAAGGGTATCTCCAACACTATCAATATTCTTTCCTCTGGCTATATTCCGGTAGGACGATACTTCCAACTGGGTTCCATATGGGAGTCCTTCTCTAACAATGATATTGAGGGCAACCGCTTCCGTAGGATAGGAGCACGTTCTTTCATGAGTAATGATGACCGTTTCCGTACCTATCTGTATGGGGCTTATGGAATAAAGGATAAGAAGTTCAAGGGTGGAATCAGTGCCCAATACCTCCTAATCCCTAAAATACGTATGACCATAGGAGGCTTATACCAAGACGATTATGTACAATTGGGCACCTCCTTGCAGGGAAATGATGCGGAAATGGATCTCAAAAATGCCTCTAACTTTCTCTTTTCCAGAGGGGAAAATTATTTTTTAACTCGTAACAAACGTGTATTGGGTATGGTAGATGTAGGCCTTATGAAGAGTAACTTACACCTAACCCTTTCGGGTAGCTACCAACAGATGAAATCGGCAGATCCTGAACGCTTCTCCATTGGTTATCGAGCACCTTCAGGGAACATACTCCACAAGTATTCCGATGCCTATGCCTCTCTCTCCCTTACCTATACTCCTAGAAGGAATGTCTATGGTTATGGGGTAGAACAATTCTTTGGGAAAAATATCTTCCCTACCTATCGCATCAAATACACTCAGGCCTTCTCGGGGATTCGCAATAGTAGCTTTAACTACTCTCGCTTGGAAGCCTTTGTACATCACCCTATCCCCTTGTGGAACATAGGAATCTTCCACCCTATGATAGAGGTAGGAAAGGTATTTGGTACTGTGCCACTACCCTTCCTTACTCCAACGCCTGCCAATCAGGCCTATGGTACTTCCCGATTTGCCCTCAATAGGACTTTCCAACTACTCAATTACTATGATTTTGTTACCGATGCTTATATGAATGTGTATATGGAACACCATTTTAACGGACTAATATTCAACCGAATTCCTCTGCTGAAAAAGACCAAATGGCGTAGCCTTATCTTAGCCAGAATGGCCTATGGTACGCTCAGTGAAGAGAACAGAGCCGTTAGTGCTTCCAATATTGCTTATAACCCACCTGAAAAGATATATTGGGAATATGGTTTTGGTATAGAAAATATTGGTATCAAGAACCTCCGCCCTATCCGTGTGGATTTCATCTGGCGCAACGCTTTCTCCTCACAAAACGGACAGGACAACCCATATTTCGGAGTGAGATTCGCTGTAAGACCAGAGTTTTAATTGTCTATGGTTAATGCCAGCAATGATTAATGATTCATTGTTGGCATTAATTGTTAAAAATAGTATTATTTAGATACAAGTTAAGACAATTTTCAAAACGTATCTAATTGAGAATAAAGAAGTTACCTTATTGCATAAACTAAACAGGTAACTATTTGGAAACGAGCGAACTGCTTTTAGTCGCGGGTTTCTGCATTAACAAAGAACGCTTGTTATTCTATTTGCAAAGATAATCATTTGCTTTGAATAATAAGCGTTTTTGATGAAGATTTCTCTCTTTTGCTTTGTCTTCGTTTTGGGATAGAGATTGGGAATAGAGAAAAGTGGTTACAATCCTCTCCCTCTTTTCTTCTTTTTCTTGGCTTGGTTTCTGAGCCTGTGCTGCCATGCAGTCTCGGCATAATCATCATCATGTGTCTGTGGGTTGATGAACCCGCCTGCTGCGGAAATGATTTCTTCGGCTGCATTTATGGCTGTATTTGCCATATTACCTACTGCTTGTGCAATAGATACTTGAGTTCGGGATAAGTTTAGCATGAAAAAAGTTCCAACTGCCTTGATTTTTGCACATACACTGGCAGTGCCTCTGGTTTGTTCTCAAAGAAGCAGTATGCTGTAAGGGCAGAACACAAGTTCATGATAAAGTTGTGTATCGAGCGGTGTCTTGAGTGAACAAGGTTGGCCTTGTTCTTGAGTAGTTCGTTAATGCACTCGATGATGTATCTTCTCCTCAGCATGATCTTGTCCCACATAGGCATCAATTTGTTCTTCATCTTAGCCTTGAGCCCATGAACGAGTTGGATACCTTGACCGAACAGGCTCTCAAAGAGTTCCTGCTTGATGTATCCTCTATCAGCAAAGACCTTCCCATACAAGACCTTTGCAAACACCGTCCATACCCTGCTATCCCTGTCATCCACATTTGCTCCTGTAAGACAGAATGTTATCACTTCACCAGAATCATTGCATAGCAGGTGCAGCTTGAATCCATGGCACCAGCCCATGGTACCCTTTCCGTCCTTGGCAAGGCCGGTAAAGACCTTGTTATAATATCGTCGTACGTTCTGACATACGGGTATCATTGTGCTGTCAACGAATGTTATACCCGTACACTTGCCGAAGGCATAGAGCTTCATGAACAGCATCATCTTAAAGAACACTCTTGGCATGAGTTCAACGAAGCGGTTATAGGAAACCGCGTCGGGAAAATCCTGACGCATTACCCCTTTGACCCAATTCAAATAATACTCCTTGAAATTGCGATATGCGCCGAAATGATAGCATACCAAAATGGTCATAATCTCACTTTCCGAGAGCCTACCCTTGCGGTTGCGGTAGCGTTTGCCGTCACAGTTATGGGACGGTAGACGCAGGTTTTTCGCAAATTCGGCACTCAAATTCTTATCAAACTCGTCGATTATACAGTAAATTTCAGTAACTTTGTCCTTGGTAATCATCGTTCAAAAATCTCGTAATCTATTGATTTTCATCTATAAAGATACGAATTTTTGACGAGATTACCAACTTTTACAAGCCTTTTCTTATCCCGAACTCGCATTTTTATTTATAAATATTTTGCTAATCAAAAAAATATCCTTACCTTTGCGTCATTAATTTTTGAATGATAAAGTTATGTTGTATTTTTTCAAATCCATCAGAAGATCAGTAAAACACTGGTACATTCACCTTATTTTAGGGATTTTGTTCATTCTTTGTGGTATAGGGGTAATTATATCACCACAAGCTTCTTATCTTACCCTTTCAATACTCTTTAGTCTTTCGTTCTTAGTATCGGGGATAACTGAATCCTTCTTTGCTCTACAGAATACTAAAAATCTCAATGGTTGGGGTTGGTATTTGGTAAGCGGACTTATTTCATTGATAATGGGTATCTTTTTACTTATGTATCCTGCCCTATCAATGTTTATATTACCATTGGTAGTAGGTTTTACGTTGCTATTCCGTTCGTTTCAGCTACTTGGTTTTGCCTTCGAAGAAAAAGAAGCAGGCGTACTGAATTGGGGGAACTTAGCCATAGTGAGCGTATTGAGTATTATCCTCTCGTTCATTTTGATTGCTAATCCTATCTTTACAGGTATCTCATTAGTAGTATTCACAGGTTTAGCATTTATCTTCACAGGTATTTCATCTGTAATACTTTCGTTCAATCTGAAAAAGTTAAAAGGTTCTGCTCAAAAGTTATCAGATGATTTAAAGAACCGCATAGAAGACCTCGAAAAAGAAGTGAAAGAAGCTACGAAATAACAGCAAATTAGCAAAATACCACTGGCACAAGTCTATAGTTATACCTATGATTACAGAGCTATAGTGCTTTTTTGCAGAAAATACCTCCAAAGAATTAAATACTCTTTGGAGGTATTATGATTTTATAGTTGACGCGCCTACGTCCACTTTGAGCTACGTACGTGGCTCTAATATCTACGTACGTGGATATTTGGATTTACGTGCCTGGTCTTTAAGACTACGT
>NZ_CALHGG010000083.1 GCF_938029845.1 uncultured Capnocytophaga sp. | reverse complement strand
AAATGAAATACAAGAGAATCCTCCTCAAGCTAAGTGGAGAAGCCCTTATGGGAGATCGTCAGCATGGTATAGATCCTGCGCGATTGAAGGAATATGCTATTGAGATAAAACAGGTCGTAGAACAAGGAGCCGAAGTAGCGGTGGTCATTGGAGGAGGGAATATCTTCCGTGGGCTTGCTGGAGCTAGCAATGGTATGGACAGGGTACAGGGCGATTATATGGGTATGCTTGCCACGGTGATTAACTCATTAGCATTACAAAGTGCTTTAGAGGATGAGGGGGTACTCACTCGCTTGCAAACTGCTATTACCATGGAGGCTATTGCGGAACCTTTTATCCGTCGTAGAGCGGTACGCCACTTGGAAAAAGGGCGTGTGGTTATCTTTGGGGCTGGTACAGGGAACCCATACTTTACCACCGATTCAGCGGCTGTGCTTCGTGCCATAGAAATCAATGCTGATGTAATCCTCAAGGGTACCCGTGTAGATGGTATCTATACTGCTGATCCAGAGAAAGATCCTAAAGCTACTAAGTATGGAAACCTTACTTTTGCTGAGGCTATAGACAAAAATCTTAAAGTAATGGATATGACTGCCTTTACTCTTAGCCAAGAAAACCACTTGCCAATTATCGTTTTTGATATGAACAAAAAGGGCAACTTGGCAAAAATAGTAGCAGGAGAAGTAGTAGGAACAATCGTTAATGATTAGTTGTTAGTCCATAGCAACTAATCACTAACCACTAATTACTAAAAATATGGAACATCATGATCATGACCATCATGGTCACCACCATCATCACCATGTACCAGATTTGAAGCGTATCAATCAGGCTTTTTATGTAGGGATAGGTGCCAATGCACTCTATACAATTATTGAGTTTGTAGTGGGGATTCGTATCAATTCCTTAGCCTTGATCTCGGATGCTAGTCATAACCTGAGTGATGTGGCTACCCTTATTATTTCTCTTTTGGGTATGAAATTGGCGCAAAAGGGAGCTACAGCACTTTATACCTATGGGTATAAAAAGGCCTCTATACTAGCTTCGTTTGTCAATGCAGTGATTCTCTGCTTGATAGTTATCAAAATAGGGGTGGAGAGTATTGAGCGTTTTTCTCATCCTCCTCAGATGCAGGGAACGATGATTATTATCACGGCACTGATAGGGATTTTTATCAATGGGCTTTCAGCCTTTCTTTTCTATAAAGGACAGAAAGACGATATCAATATCAAGGGGGCTTTCTTACATCTCTTGGTGGATGCATTGGTTTCCTTTGGAGTAATCGTTTCAGGAGCTTTGATTTCGCTTACAGGGTGGAATATTATAGACCCAATTATCAGTTTTGTTATTGCTTTTGTTATTCTCTTTTCTACTTGGGCACTACTCAAGGAGAGTGTTAAGCTCATTTTAGATGGAGTACCTCACCAAGTATCCAATGAAGAAATACAGCAATTACTGCTTGCTCACCCTAGTGTCTCTTCCATTCATCACTTACATATCTGGGCACTGAGCAGTTCTGAGAATGCCTTGACAGCACACTTGGTGATTAAGGAAGGCATCTCTTTGGAAGAAATAATGCAGATGAAGAAAGAACTCAAGCACTCCCTCTATCACGAAGGCATACAACATGCCACCTTAGAGATAGATACCTGTAATTTCCGTTGTGGGGATACCACTTGTAGTTGTTATCATCAGCATGAAGAGTAAAATAGGGAGCGACCTTTCGCTCCCTATTTTCTTATCTTAAAGACTTATTTCTTATTTTAAAGCCCTAAGAGCAGCTTCATAATCAGGTTCATGAGTGATTTCCTCTACCTGTTCGGTATAGAGCACTCTATCTTCTTCATCCAAGACAATAACAGCACGGGAGAGAAGTCCCTTAAGTGGAGTATCAAGAAGTTCCAAAGGATATTTCTTAGAGAAATCGCCACGGAAGTCGGAGAGTACCTCTACATTGTTAAGTCCTTCAGCCCCACAGAAACGTGTCATAGCAAAAGGTAAGTCCTTGGAGATACACAATACTTTGGTATTAGGGAGGTTGGCAGCTTCTTGGTTAAAACGTCTTACAGAAGCGGCACATACTCCTGTATCTACACTGGGGAATATGTTGAGCACTACACGTTGTCCTTGGTAATCAGAGAGTGATTTTTCTTTCAAATCACCACCAACTGCTACAAAATTAGCAGCAATAGTACCTACTTTAGGTAGTTCACCTGCAGTAGAGGCAGGTTCATTATGAAAAGTAATATTTGCCATAAAAACTTTATTTTTAACGGGTGCAAAGTTAGAAAATAATCGTGAAATAAAATACTTTTTTGTCTTAAAATAAACGTTAAAGTTGACCGTTTAAGTCCAATCTTCCCAATAGGAATTTTCTGACTTTTTCCTTATTATATCCTTTGTTTTCTTCCATATCCTCGGTCTTTCGAGTGGTGAGGATATTTCCTTTTTTGTCAAGAATCAGAAAGGCGGGGTATCCATATTTCTCTCCAGGGTTCCCATATTTGGCAAAGGCTTTTTCATTCTTATTCTCCGGAGAATAGTTTAGGTGGTAATAGAGGTATTTCTTATCCAAAATCTTTTTTAGCTTTGGATCAGTGGTTACCAAGTGATTAAAGCGTAAGCACCATATACACCAATTACCCCCTATCTGGATAAGGAGTTTCTTGTTCTTTTTTTGAGCTTGCTTGAGCAGCTCATTGATTTTTTCAAGTCCGTCCTCTTCGGGGTTATAAGGCTTAGGCAAGGCCTCTTTTTCTTGTGCCACTTCGTCCTGTTGGCTCTGTGCAAATACTATAGGTTGCCCTATACATAGTAAGGCAATAAGGAATAAACGACTTATCAATTGTTAATTATTAATTGTTAATTTTCTGATATTGGTTGCTATCTTAAATTGTCAATAGTTAAGTTGTCATTCGTGATAATTAATAATTGACAATTAACCATTATATGATTAGCATAGCATCTCCGTAGGAGAAGAATTTGTATTTTTCTTTTACAGCTTCCTCATAGGCATCCATGATGAGTTCATGTCCAGCAAAAGCAGAGACCATCATCAGAAGGGTGGATTTGGGCGTATGGAAATTAGTAATCATTGCATTGGCTACCCCAAAATCGTAAGGAGGGAAAATAAACTTGTTGGTCCAACCGACAAAAGGATTCAGTGTATTGTGAGAGGATACAGAACTTTCCATAGCTCGCATAACGGTAGTTCCTACCGCACATACACGCTTACCTGCTTCCTTAGCTTTATTCACCTTATCACAAGCTTCCTGAGGAATTATAATCTCTTCGCTGTCCATTTTGTGCTTGGAGAGGTCTTCCACTTCCACAGGATTAAAGGTGCCTAGCCCCACATGTAGGGTAAGTTCAGCAAAGTTGATACCCTTGATTTCTAATCGTTTCATTAGCTGTTTGGAGAAGTGTAGCCCCGCAGTAGGCGCAGCTACAGCTCCTTCATGCTTTGCATAAATGGTTTGATAACGCTCTTCATCCTCAGGCTCTACAGGGCGGGAGATATACTTAGGCAGTGGAGTATGTCCCAATTCTAAGAGTTTGTTACGGAAGCCCTCATAGGAACCATCAAAAAGAAAACGCAGGGTACGTCCGCGAGAGGTAGTGTTATCAATAACCTCTGCTACCAATTCTTCCTCTTTGTCAAAGAAAAGTTTGTTACCGATACGAATTTTTCGGGCAGGGTCTACCAGTACATCCCATAGGCGTTGTTCTTTGTTAAGCTCACGAAGTAGGAAAACTTCTATTTTAGCATTGGTTTTTTCCTTATGACCATAGAGGCGTGCAGGGAATACCTTGGTGTTATTAAGTACAAAAACATCTCCGTCGTCAAAATAATCAATCACATCTTTGAACAATTTATGTTCGATAGTGCCTGTTTTGCGATGAACGACCATAAGGCGTGCTTCATCGCGGTTTTCGCTAGGATACTCAGCTAAGAGTTCTTTGGGAAGATTGAAGTTAAAGCTAGATAATTTCATTGTTTGTATCAAAAGCATTTAAAGGTGCAAATATACGACTTTCAAGGGGGTATTGTCAAGATTTTTTTTAATTATTTTATTTGTGCTTTTATTTTTTCTACAATTTGTTCAGGGCTTAGCCCATGGCAGGGGAGGGTAAAATGGGCTTGGGTGTAGAAAGGAAAACGTTCGAAGAGGTGTTTGTTTAGAAATTCTTCCATATCTTTTTGGGATAGGTGAGCGATAAGTGGTCGTTGTTCCTTTTCAGGAAGGAGTCGAGCCATAAGGACGGTTGTAGGTAGTTGTAGGTAGAAAGAATAAGGAGAGGCTGCACGGACAAGCTCCATTGCTTTTCCATAACAAGGGGTGCCACCTCCCAGGGCAATTACCATGGGAGAAGGAGAAGAGAGGAGTTCCTTAAGGTAAGCAAGTTCTTGTTTTCTAAAATAAATTTCCCCTTTTTGGGCAAATATCTCAGAGATTTCTTTTCCTTCTTTGCGTGTAATAAAGTCGTCTAAGTCCTCAAAAGGGAGGGCAAGAGAATGAGCAAGGAGCTTACCAATGGTAGATTTTCCACTTCCCATATAGCCCAAAAGGATAATTTTTTCATCCATAAAATACAGAGTAATAATGTGTTGCGATAAAGACAGAAACAAAATGCAAAAATAATCATTTTTTTGTTTGTTTATATGAAAAAAAGCTGTAATTTTGCACCCGCAATAAAGCTCTTAGCTAGAGTGAGGAATTGCAAAGGACTTGGTAGCTCAGTTGGTAGAGCACAACACTTTTAATGTTGGGGTCCTGGGT
>NZ_CALHGG010000082.1 GCF_938029845.1 uncultured Capnocytophaga sp. | reverse complement strand
AACAACAGTGGAAAGTATAGGTACGATGAGCTATATCGCAATGCTAAGCAAAATATTCCTGATAAAGAAAAGGAAAAAGGCTTTGTAAGTATAGAATTTGTACAAGCAAAAGATAATGAAGTTCAACAAATCTCCGAAGAGGAAGCCATAGATGATGAAAATGTACTAAAAGACGAAGATATTTATATAGAAACTATCGAAGGGTATATAAAAGAGGCTAAAAATAATGGTTACTTGGACAAAGATATTTGTATACTCTCTCGCAGAAACGCAGACTGTATTGAAATAGCTGAAAAATTGTCTGAAAAGGGGTATAATGTGATTTCTTCAGAGGCCTTATTGCTTAAAAATATACCTGAAATACAATTTCTCATACACCTAATCTCCATTTCGCTCTATCAGAATAATGAAAAGGAGAAGATAGAATTACTCTTTTCTTATACCAAGGTCAAGCATATTACCGAGATACATGATTTTATGAGCCAATATGCCCATAAGCCTGTGGATACATTCTTCGCAGCTATGGGATTCTCTTTATCGCACTTCCATTTGTATTCTTTTTATGAAGGCATAGGCTATGCGATAAGGGTATTTGGTTTAGCCAAGCCTTCCGATGCGTATTTAGCGCAATTCCTCAATGTCATATACGAATACAAGAGCGTACGCGGTGGCAACATTGCCGATTTCCTTACTTACTGGGAAGAAAAAAAGGATAAGTTGGCCATAAGTGCTCCCGAAGGGGTCAATGCGATTTCTATCATGACCATTCATAAGAGTAAAGGCTTAGAATTTCCTGTGGTCATCTATACAAAAGTCAATGACAAGTTGCGTTCGGCTAAGGACACACTGTGGATACGTGTCCCAAAGGAACAATATCATGGCTTCGAACATCTGTTAATAGATGATTACAGTGGTCTGGAAAAGATAGACGCCGATATTGTACTCCAGCAGAGCCAAATGGAGCTTTTGGATACCATCAATACCATGTATGTGGCCATGACACGCCCCAAAGACTTGCTTTATATACTCTGCGATCCTCCCAAAGGAGAGAAAGAGGATAAAATCAGTACCTTGTCCGAGATTGTAAAGATTTATTTGGAGGAAAAAGGGCTATGGAATGAAGGGCAATCGCGTTATACTTTTGGAAACTTAGCCCCTATCAAGGAACAACCTCTTAAAGCGGCGGATTATATCCCATTCAAACAAAGAGCGGTATTGGCACCTTCTTATACCATTGTAACCCGTGCAGGGTCTATGTGGAATACCCATAGAGAGGATGCCATAGCACGAGGGACACTCCTGCATGAGCTATTGGGACAGCTCACCACTAAGGCCGATATACCCCAAGTGTTACAACAGTTCTTTACAGAGGGGCGTATCACTGAGCAGCAGCGCCCAATCCTTGAGCAGCAACTACAGCAGCTTACCTCACACCCTTTGCTAAAGGATTATTATACAGCCGATTATATGGTTTATAACGAACGTGAATGGTTAGATGTCTCAGGAGAGTACCTCCGCCCTGACCGTGTAGTTTATGACCCTAAAGAGGGCACTGCCGTGATTATTGATTACAAGACAGGGGACGATCACCCTCAGTACGAAACCCAGCTAAAGCGCTATGCCCAAACCCTTGAGCAAACAGGCTGGAAGGTAACACAATCATTCTTAGTGTTTATCAATCAGCAGATTACGGTGAAGAAATTATTACATAAAAATCCGTAAAATCCATGGGAGCTATAGTCAATCAGAAATGGTTCACGAAAAATTGGTATAAGCAACGTAGGGGCTAATGGCAATTAGCCCTTCCACTGGCGCGAGCTTTTAGCTCGTGCCTATAATAAAAGAGAGCTTTTAGCTCTTATAGTCAAACAGAAATGGTTTACGAAAAATTAGCATGAGCAGGTGTAGGGGCTAATGGCAATTAGCCCTTGAAAGAGAGCGAATTAGGAATGAATCCTCTGCCTTATTTATTTGTATTTTATTCGCATTCTAAAATTGACTATAATTTTAAAGTGGTCAAATTCGACCATTTTAAAAGAGGGGCAGGCCTATCTACTTTTACTCTTAGTGTATCCAGTTGGGGAGAGATCTAGATACCAATAACAAAAAGAATTATAAATAGTAAAATACAGTTTGAATAAAAAAAAGCAGGGGCAAGCCCCTGCTTTAAATTTATAAAAATAAGATCATTGAGCCAATACAATTATTTTATTATCTTTTTGCTCTACGACCCCTCCTGTGATGGAGAGCATACGTTCCCCTTTGGCTTGAGTCTGCTCCGAGAAATACTCCTGAGCAAATACCTTAGGGGCTTCGCTTTCGCTAAAGGTGATCGTTCCTTCGTCTAAGAGGGCTACTATAGGTGCGTGGTTCTCAAGTATTTGAAATGACCCTTTCGCTCCTGGTAGGGTGATGATACTCACCGTTCCCTTATAAAGCACGGCCTCTGGGGTTACTATTTCTAATATCATAATCGTCTTAGTTTTGTGCTTCAGCAAGCATCTTTTCACCTGCTTCTATTACTTCTTCAATAGTTCCTTTAAGGTTGAAAGCCGCTTCAGGGAGGTGGTCAAGTTCCCCATTGAGGATCATATTGAACCCACGAATGGTGTCTTTGATATCCACAAATACCCCTGGAATTCCTGTAAATTGTTCTGCTACGTGGAAAGGCTGAGAAAGGAAACGCTGTAC
>NZ_CALHGG010000081.1 GCF_938029845.1 uncultured Capnocytophaga sp. | reverse complement strand
GGGAGCTTATCGACAAACTCATTTTGATGAATTTGCTCTATCACAGGGTTGTTCGTATCCAACTCCTCTACACTTCTCCAATATTTTTTTTCTGATGACATGTTCTTAATTGTTAATTGTTAATTGTTAATTGTCAATGAACCATAAATCGTCATTGGTCACTCGTCATTAGTCATTAATCATTAAACATTATTAGTAGTGACACTTACCACATTCGAGACCGCCGAGTTCGGCGATGGTGAGCTTTTCTTTACCATATTTCTTAGCCAATTGCTCATGTATCTTTTCATAATACGGATTGGCATCATTGACATTGGTAGTACGGTGGCAGTTGATACACCAGCCCATGGTAAGAGGGGCGTGTTGTTCTACCACTTCCATAGTTTGCACATCGCCGTGGCACTGTTGGCAAGCCACGCCAGCTACGGTTACGTGCTGAGAGTGATTGAAATATACGTGGTCAGGGAGGTTATGGATACGAGTCCATTTCACTGGTTTCTGTACGCCTGTATATTGCGCGTTTTCAGCATCCCAACCTACGGCGTCATATAATTTTTGGATTTCTCCGTCATAGAATTCTTTGGTATATTGGTCAGTTACAGGGCCTGTATACTCTTCTATATTCTTATGACAGTTCATACATACGTTGAGTGAAGGGATACCTGCTGTCTTGGAAGTACGTGCAGCAGAGTGACAGAACTTACAGTCTATCTGGTTATCCCCAGCGTGTATCTTGTGAGAATAATGGATTTCCTGAATAGGTTGGTAACCTTGGTCTATACCCACTTGCATGAGGTAACCATAAGCAAAGTAGGTAGAGGAGAAGAACAAAAGAGCAATCACACAAGCGGTGATGATCTTATTCTTTGCAAAAACATTCCACAAAGGATAATATTTGCTTTGTTTGAGATACTCTTCGCTATTGTTTTCTTTTGCCAATTTCTTTACCTCGCGGTTTGCCTTTACAATAATAAAGATAAGGGCAAGCAATAGCAGTACAGAGGCTGAAAGGAGTACTATAGGAAGCGATTTGTTTCCACTCTCTTTCACAGGTGCTGCTGTAGTGGCAGCGGTATCGCCTGTAGCAGCAGGAGCCGCATCAGCGGTAGCATCGCCGGCAGGAGTTGCAGGAGTTGCAGGAGCGGCAGCAGCCTCAGCCTTAGCAGGGTCAGCTACATAAGCAAGCACATCATTGATATCCTGATCAGATAAGATAGTCTCATAAGCGATCATAGGTACCTTGTTGTACTCCTCAAAGATAGCGATTGCATCCTTATCACCAGCGGCGATCAAGGCTTGGCTATTCTTAATCCACTTGTGTAGCCACTCAGCAGATTTTTTCTCAGTAATACCCCCAAGTGGAGGTCCTACGAGCTTTCCTTCCAACTTATGACAAGCTGCACAGTTGCCCTTGAACAAGTCTTTCCCCTTGGCAGGGTCGCCAGCATCTTGTCCAAACAAGTATATAGGGAAAAACATCATGAGAAGCCACATCACTTGCCATGATTTTCCCTTATAATTTCCACTCTTTTTCATAAAAAAGCTATTAAAAACAAAAAACTATCTATTCTTTTTCTTTGGTAATAATATTTTTACTCTGTATCCCTTGCAACCACAAGGGTTAAGCGTCTCTATTACTACGGTGCAAAAATACAAATTCTTAATTAAAATTAAAAGGGCTGTAGGTGTTTTTATTGTAATTTGTAAAAAGTCTAAATAATAACAAGTGTTAGTGGTTAGTGATTAGTGGTTAGTGACTAATCCTATTGCATTTGTTACTTGTTCCCCCTTCGGGGGTTAGGGGGATTATTCATTCCCCTTCGGGGGCTGGGGAGATTTTTCACTTTTGAGTTCTTCTGAGGTGAAATGAAATAATTTGCTTCCCTTTTGAACATAGATGCTTTCAGCTACATAGTAATAAGTACCTGTATCCAAGTCCTTGACTAAGCCTACGCTTCCTATAGACCATCCCACAAAAAACTGCAAACATACTCTATAATGTGCCAGCTTGAGTACTTGTGCTGCATAAGTGGTTATTTCTTCTCTAAAAGAAGGATTATAAGAGGCAATTCCCTTATTATGTTTGTAAATATACTTTACAATAGGATAAAGGTCGTCAAACTGTTCTGCATCCTGAGCTAACTGCTTATCTTGTTTAAGATCTCCTGTACTTTTGATCAAGTAAAGTATTCCTTTTGTAGAGAGATGGACATAGTACTTACCCAAATCGGTATCTCTTTTTTCATGCTTAGCTTTCTCACATTCTTCTCCATAAACAGAGAAAGTATGTACATGAAAAGATAGGTAATGCCTATCTACCCTCTTATAAGTACCTTTAGTAGAGGCAAAACAATCCAGTCCACAAGGGGCAAAATAAGTACTATAAAAAGTCTTATCCTTAGCAAAATTTATATGATATCCTGCTCTTACTTGGGTTGTCTTTTGCAGACGATACATCTCCACGGGGTTTCTTTCTCCAAAGAGCTCAATGAGGTACCACTTGCCTATTATCTTTTTTTGTGCGAATGCTGAGGAACAAACGCCTAAGAGGAGTAGAAGTATTATGTGTTTCATATTGGTTTTATTTTTAGGTACAAAGTTAGTGGTTAGTGATTAGTGGTTAGTGATTAGTGGTTAGTGATTAGTGGTTAGTGATTAGTGATTAGTGATTAGTGACTAATCCTATTGCATTTGTTACTTGTTCCCCCTTCGGGGGTTAGGGGGATTATTCACTATCTTTCGGGGGCTGGGGAGATTTTTCACTATTCACTTCTTCTGAGGTGAAATGGAAGAATTTGTTTTCCTTTTGAGTAGTTTCCTGCTGAGCAGTATTGTCCTTGACTACATAGAAATAAGTGCCTGTATCCAAATCCTTAACTAAGCCTACATCTCCCGTATACCTTCCTACAGAAAACTTCAAACAGACTCTATAATGTGGCAACTTGAGTACTTGTGCTACGTAAGTGGCTACTTCTTCTTTAAAAGAAGGATTATAAGAGATATTTTCTCCATTACGTTTGAAAACATACTTTGCAATAGAATTAATATCGTTAATCTGCTCTGCATCCTGAGCTAATTGCTTATCGTAATCGAGATCTCCTGTACTTTTGATCAGGTAAAGTACCCCTTTGGATGGGAAATGAATATAGAACTTACCCAAATCGGCATCTATTCCTTCATAATTCATCTGACATCCTATTCCAGAGACATAGAAAAAATCTGCATGAAGGGATACATAATGTCTATTTATTTTTTCATAGACCCCACGAGTAGAAGGAGAACAATCGTCCTTAGATGAGGAAAAGTAAGAAGCAATAAAAATCTTATTCTCAATAAAGTTTATTTTGTACCCTCTTTTTTCTTTAGTTTGCCTTTCTAAACGATACATATCCATAGAGGTTTTTTTCCCAAAGAGTTCATAGAGATACCACTCGCCTTTTATCTTATTTTGAGCGAATGCTAAAGTATAACTTCCTAAAAGAAGTGTAAGAATAATGTGTCTCATATTGTTTGATTCTATACAGCGTACAAAATTAGTAAAAATTATTGATAAGTGGTGGCTTTTCATTCTTCTCTATTCACTTTAAAAAATTCTTTGAGTTTGCCCTCTTTTTCATAGTTATAGAGTGCCTTCATTACCCAAGCGGGGGGATACTTGCCATGAGTGAGGACGAAGATATTTTTGACGGCCTTACTTACAGGGTATAGCAGGGTCATCAGTTGGAGGGTACTCTCAAAGAGTTCGCCTGTTTTGGTATCGGTTAAAGGGACTTCTAACAATTCCAAAAGGATATATACCGCCGCAATGACTGCAAGCATTTGGGCGTTTTTCTTTAGCAGTTCCTGTAAGGAAAAAGTACGCTGACGCAGGTGGTAGGCAACCCCGACAAACATATTGACCACAAGGGCAACTGCTAATGCCACCAAGAAAGCCTCATGGGTCTGTTGCCAAGAGTGGAAGTAGCGGTATAGGAGCATGATGGGGGCGCTACGAGAGAGCGTTTGCCAAAGGTAATACAGCCTATCACGTAAGGCTATGGCCGTATCGGAATGATACAAGAGGACTAAGGGAACAAGGAAAAAAAACATGATTAGTTTTGAGTTTTAAATTTTGAGTTTTGAGTTGGTTGTAAGTTGTAAGTTTTAAATTTTGAGTTGGTTGTAATTTAAGTTTCGCAAGTTCTGTAACTTATTGATATTCAAAACCTCCCCCTACCCCCCTCCAAAGGGGGAATGAGATAGTTTATGATTCTCAAGGAGTTAGAGAGAGGACATTTTCCAGATTGATAGACAATTTTTATCTTTTTCAACGAATTTATTCCCCCTCTCGGAGGGGGCAAGGGGGAGGTTTTCTTTGCAATATATTGATTATTAATCAATTATAAACCTAATTATAACCTAAAAATGACTTGCGAAACTTAAAGTTGTAAGTTTTAAATTTTGAGTTTTGAGTTTTGAGTTAGTGTAAGTTTTGAGTTCTAAGTTAACTCAAAACTAAGAACTCAAAACTCAAAACTATATAAGTTCTTGAATATGTGCGGTAATCTCCACTGTGGCAGCGGCTTGTCTCAAGGGCGTATGTAGGCAGGGGAGGTACGCCTTGAGGATCGCTAAGCGGCGGGCAAGGTAGGCATCGAAGATCTCACGCTTGTCCTGTACCTTGAGGGAGGCATCGAGGAAAAGGAGCTTGAGGGCAGCACCCGAAGGGGGCGACATGGAACGGACACTCTGATAGGAGATGTCGGGAGTCTGTGTGAGCGTATAGATCATTCGTAGCAGGGTATCCATCTCCAGCTTGACCGACTCAGGGGCATTGTGCCAAGAGATATACTGCATGGAAGCATCTTTGTCCCCCTCTATAATCGCGCCAGGCTCGCCCTTTTGGCTCCAACCCTGTATGTGTCCTGTAACAAACAGCTTAGGTGCGGCATGGTAGTCGTTAGTCTCGGCGAAATTGGACAACAGGTGCTCCAATCGCTCAATGAGCGGATCCACTTCTTCGGTTTCTCGGTGGGGCTGATGGGCATATACCACGGGAATCTTCCCAATAGGATTGGGCTTAGGGTACCCCTCCTCCAGTAGATATTGTCCTGATACCATGCGCCAAAGATAATGGTGGGTAGCCGTGTAGGTCTCAAAATAATCCGTCAGCTCCCCTACCCCTGTTTGGGTATTTGTACTAAGACTCTTATAAGCACGGGAGAAAGCCGTCATATCGCCCGTTTGGTCAAAATAGGGATAGAGGGTATCCCCAAAAGCAGGTGAAAAAAGACTACAACGGAGCTTGAACTGGCAGGGAAAGCCATAGTCATAATGAGTGGTTGCCGTAGGAATAGGATACCACAGCTCGGCACATTCACCAAAAGAGAAAGTAGCGCGTGCAATACGTCTATTCAGGCTGTTGTCCTTCGCCTGAGTGAGGATTTTCAGGATAGCCGCATAGGCTTGTTGCTCCTGCTTGTCCTCACTAGCACATTCATAACGCACTGACTTGCCAAAGAGAAAAGCCACGGAACGCTTGATGATAAGCTGTTGCAAGGGCAGTGCAATGCGAGCTACAGGCTCCATGCGTACGCCCTCGGTAGTCTGTACCTGCTTATCCCGCCTAAGCACGGGGTCATTGACAGGGTGAAGCGCAGGATTAAGTGCTTTTTGCGCTTCCGTAGGATTGGGTAAGGGAGCATTGCGCCCCGACTTGAGTAAAGAAATGTTTATCATAATTAAGTGAAAAATGAAAAGTGATTAGTGATTAGTGATTAGTGAATAATGAATAGTGAAAAGTGAAAAGTGAAAAACGAATAGTGAATAGCAACTAAGTGAAAAACGAATAGTGAATAGCGAATAATCCCCCTAGCCCCTGAAGGGGGAGCAAGTGACAAATGCAATAGGATTAGTCACTGGTCACTGGTCACTATCTAAGTCCGAACATAGCCGCTAAATCTACTTTCTTTGGGGGTTGTCGGCATTCTATGGAACCCGTAAGGGCATCTGGGGCATCATCATGGGCGTTGCTACCCACACGGAGGTAACCCGTAAGATCGCGGGCAAACTTCGGGAAGCGCTTCTTCCAATCCAAAGGCATCTTGATCAGTTTCTGTACCGAAGCTGAAGCGGCAAAAATCCTTGCTGCCTTGTTCTGCCCTTGAT